>JAAFGW010000232.1 GCA_010365175.1 Sulfuriferula multivorans
GGCCCATTGAGCGCAGCGTTCGTCGCGCCGAAATACGTGTAATTCCCCTGTACATAGACGGCGGCCAAACCCGCAATAATGACTGCTGTCAGCAAAGTGCCGCTGGAACGCTCCTCAAACGAACGCGCCATCTCCTCGATGGCAAACACGATGCCTGCCAGCGGCGTATTGAAGGCCGCCGCCACTCCTGCACCGCCTCCGGCAACAATCAGGCCTCGCTCCATGAGATGTCGGGGAAAACGAACCAGCCAGCGCAGGTTATAGAGCAAAGCCGCACCAATCTGTACGGTGGGTCCCTCGCGGCCGACGCTGGCGCCTCCGGTCAAGGCAACACAGGTCAACAGCGCCTTACCTACCGCCAGTCGCAAGGACAGCACGTGGTCACGCGCTTCACCCTCTTCCATGCGCATCGCGGCGATGGTTTGGGGGATGCCACTGCCCTCCGCACCTTTAAAGTAGCGCTGTGTCAGCGCTGCCACGCCGGCGAGGGTCAAGGGCGTGATCAACAAAGGCAACCAGGGAGAAACCGCAAGCGCTCGCTGGAACAACGCGTGCGCGTAATCGCTCCCCAGTGCAAATGCCGTGGCGGCCAATCCCACGCCGACTGCACCGCCCCAAAAAAGCATGTGGCGGAACCACAGGCGAGCTGACAACAGGCTGACGCGGTGTCGTTTTTGCAGGGAGGGAAAGCGGGGGTTAGACCATTTCATTGAAGACAAATAGTAACCTGCGACCTCATGCATGTCCGCGCTTGTCGTGAAGACTTACACAGTCTGGTTGGATATCTGCTCGTTCAGCATGCGACGAATGGGCTCATTCGGCTGCTTTGCCGTGTAAATGTATCCATGTTGCGACCCCTTTGGGAATCGATTTGAATGCCGGGACAAGCCGAGTGCCTGTTGCCAATAAGCGTGTCATTGCAGCCGCCTCAATCGGCCTGCTAATCCAGTAACCTTGGGCCGTATCACATCCCATCGCCTGAATGGCATCGTATTGCGCCTCGGTTTCAATCCCCTCGGCAACGGTATCTTTTTCGAGTGCCCGTGCCAGGGCAATCACGGCACGAACAATGGTTGCATCTTGCGGATCTCCGAGCCCATCAACAAAGGTTTTGTCGATCTTGATGGTGTCAGCAGGAATCCGCTTGAGGTAACTCAGAGAAGAATAGCCCGTACCAAAATCATCGATTGCGATGCGAATACCCATCGCAGACAGCTCACCCAGAATGGTGATGCTGTCTTCCGGATTCAGCATGGCTGCACTCTCGGTGATCTCCAGTTCAAGACGTGCAGCATCCAGCCCCGTTTCTTTCAACGTGGTCATCACTTTTTCTTTTAGATTGGGATCCTGAAACTGGTGTGTTGAGAGGTTCACCGCCACCCGGAAATCCAGGCTCGATGAGACCCATCGCGTCATCTGAATGCAGGCGGTACGCAACACCCATTGCCCCAGCGGAATAATCAAACCCGAATCTTCAGCGACCTGAATGAATTCGACCGGTGATCGCAGTCTTCCGTCCGGCATAACCCAGCGCACCAAGGCCTCAACGGCCACAATCTCTCCGCTTCGCATGCTGACGATAGGTTGATAAACGATCTGAAATGCTTCATTTTGCAGCGCATCACGCAGCTCATGTTCCATTTCCAGCCGCTCACGTACCCGCAAACCCATCTGATCTGCATATACGGTATAGGCGTTTCGTCCAAGGCGCTTGGATTCATACATCGCCGTATCAGCGTGCTTCAACAGCGTTTCAATATCGTCCCCATGCCTGGGGTAAAGCGCGATGCCAATTGACGGCGTAATGCGCAAAGCACGGCCATTGATCTCGAATGGGATACTGAATGCATCAGATACCCGACGGGTGGTCAATATCGCACCCGACTCATCGCTGCCAGGCAATACCAGCAGGAACTCGTCACCACCAAATCGGCCCAACACGTCACCCTGACGCAGCAAGGGCTGAATCCGCTCGGCCACCTTGATCAGCAGCGCATCGCCCACTGCGTGCCCCAACGTGTCGTTGATGCCCTTGAACCGATCCAGATCAATAAACAGAATCGAGAAAGGAGTTGTGCCCGCGCTGGAGGCAGCAATATTTGCCTCCAGGACGTTATTCAAACAACCTCGATTGGGCAAGCCTGTGAGTGCATCCCGCTGCGCCTGCTCAAGCAGTTCACTGCTGTGCATCCGCTCACGCCGGGTGACGCGATAGGCAATCACGACAAAAAGCCCAAAGAACAGAAGAAAGCTGATCAAAATGGGCGCGTTATGCCGCCACCAGCGATCCACAATCGTGGACGCAGGCACCGAAACATAGGCATACAAGTCCATGTCAGTCAGCCTGGAGAATGCACCAATCCATTGTTTGTCTCCGGTTAACCAGGCAGAACTTGCAGAAAAATAACCCTCGGTAAGCGCAGGATTCGCCTTGATCATGCGCGCGACCGGGCCGGACGATGTCTGCCCATACGCCGCATTGGCATCTGCCACCGGGAAACGGGCCTGCTGATAGCCATTAGGGCGCAACAAGCCGATATAACTACCCGATGGCACCGGCAACTGATGCAGGAACGTGCCGCTTTTTTCCAAGGGAATGGCCGCCTGCACAAGTAGTTTGGGCTTGCCATCACGCCCCCTCACCACATGGCGAACGGAAAAACGCCATACCTTGATGGCTTTGCCAAACTCAGGCGGCCCCACGGTGTAGGGCGCCGGGCTGGCCATGTCTATGAGGAGTTGTTTGAGGTAAGGGGGATCGAGGCGAAAGTCGGGCAGCGGTTCGCCGGGCTTGACCGCCGTATTGAGCAGCATTTCGCCGTCCGGCGCGAATACCGCAACCGCGCGAATCTGCGGATGCCGATTCTGGAATGTCACAAGATAAGGCAGCAAGGATTCCGGGCTCACGCGCAACTCGGGTCGGTCAAGCAGTTCGCCCAAAGGCGCCAAACCATTGCCCAACTCATCGAAGAAAGCCTGCGAAGCCGAAGCCAGAAAACTGGAAAACGTGAGCAAGTTTTCCTGGGCATCTCGTTCTTCGCGCTGCCAGCTATACAGCCCATAAGAAAACAACGCAGCAGTGCCGACCAGCAGAAAAGTCAGCAAGGCATTGCGAAGCAGGCGGGAAAATGGAGCGGCTTTTGGCACGCGTATTTAAGCAAATTTAATGGGCAGCATGATTGTTTATCGACATAAACCTCAACATTCTTGAGGAATCATCAACATTGCGGTGCGCATCAAATAAGCTGAGGGAATGACGTACGTTTCAGTTATTACGGTGCGAATTTGTAAAACGTCTGATCGAGATGCTTCACAACGTCATCCACTTCATCCGGTTGCCAAGGCAGTTTTAAATACCTTGACCAATGCATCACCCATGTCCGTATCTCCGCTTGCGATTTTGCACGTCGGTCGCTACGCAGATGCACAACGCTCGCGTGACAAACCGTGCAATGGTTTTCATACAGTAGCTGACCTCGCGTGGGTGCAGGCGGCACGATGGGTTGTTGAGGCGGCGCGTTCAACTGCAAGGTTTCTTTCGACTGAACCGGAGGCGAAGGCAGATCCCGGGAGCTGGCCCAAACCGGAGCCCCTGCTCCCATCGCAATCAGCCCGACTATCCCAATGCTCCTGATCCGCATGATGCACTCCAGTGGTTAAACGATACGACATCCTTGCCTATGTATGTATAGCCTAGATCGGCCAAACCCACAGAATCATCGGCACACTGACCACCAGCACAACGATCTCCAGCATCAGGCCCAGACGCCAGTAATCGCCGAAGCGGAATCCACCAGGGCCGAGGATGAGGGTGTTGTTCTGGTGGCCAATGGGCGTGAGAAAGGCGCATGAGGCGCCCACCGCGACGGCCATCAGAAATGCGTCGGCATTGACCCCGAGATGGCTGGCAGTGCTGATCGCGATCGGGCACATCACCGCCGCAGTGGCCACGTTGTTCATCATATCTGACAGGAACATGGTCACCACCAGCAGCACCACCAGCCCTGCAATGGCATGTCCCTGGGCGACGTTATCCATCAAAACGCGGGCGATCATGTCGGCTGCGCCGGTGGTGGCCATGGCATCCGCGACCGGGAGCATCGCGCCGAGTAACAAAATAACCGGCCAATCCACCGCAGTGTAGATCGAGCGCAACGGCACCACCCCCATCGCAACAAATGCAAGCGCGCCCGCGGCAAACGCCACCGCCACCGGCAGCAGCCCAAAGGCCGTGGCGGCGACAGCCACGGCCATGATCAAAGTCGCCTTCAGAGCCTGGCCTTTTTTAGGCACCCGGATGTCCCGCGTGGCCAGGGGCAGGCATCCAAACTCGGTAGCAAAGCCGGACAAGGCTTCGGGCGATCCTTGCATCAGCAGCACATCCCCTGCCAGCATGCGGGCCGTACGCAAGCGCTTGATCGTGCGTCGCCCCTGGTGCGAGATGGCCAGCAAATTGATGCCGAATCGGGTGCGCAGTTGAATGTCGGTCGCCGAGCGGTTGGCCAGCGGTGCATTGGGCATCACCACCAGCTCCTGGATCACGACTTCGTCCGGATGGGACTTTTCCTTCCCGGCTTCTTCATCGGTCTGTTCGGAAGCGGGTGCTGTCGATTCTTCATCTGGCTGCGTGTTGCCAGCATTTTCTTCTGCCCCCTCCTCTGCATTAGGGAGCACTTCCTCTTCCAGTTGCAAGCCCAGGCTAGACAACACCGCCGCCAGTGATTCGGGCTCAACCTCGATCACCAGGATGTCGCCGTCGCGCAGGATGCGCCCGGGGTTGGGCGCTGAAATACGAACTTCGCGGCGCACCATGCTCACCACCTGCG
>JAAFGW010000233.1 GCA_010365175.1 Sulfuriferula multivorans
CGGGCCACGCAGTAATAAATCCTGGCGCGCAATTTCAAAGCCGTCGGTGAGTTCGAAGATCACCTTCAATCGTGCACGCGCAAGCTCGGAAACCGGCGTCTGATACAGCAGCACGCAAACCGATTCGCGGCTACCGCGCCCGACCCGGCCGCGCAACTGATGCAGTTGCGCCAAGCCCATGCGCTCGGCATGTTCGATCACCATCAGCGCGGCGTTGGGCACATCCACACCCACCTCAATCACTGTGGTGGCGACCAGCAGGTCGATTTCATGAGCCTGGAATGCAGCCATCACCGCCTGTTTTTCCGCGGTCTTCAAACGGCCGTGCACCAGACCAATCCTTAACGCTGGCAGTTGCATCACCAATGCAGCGTGCGTGTCCTGTGCAGTCTGCAATTGCAGTTTTTCGGACTCCTCGATCAACGGGCACACCCAGTAGGCCTGTCCGCCAGCCAGGCATGCCTCGCGCACACGCGCGACCACATCATCGCGTCGCACATCGCTGACCAACTTGGTCACGATAGGCGTGCGCCCGGGTGGTAGCGCATCGATTGTAGATACATCGAGGTCGGCAAAGAAGCTCATTGCCAGCGTACGGGGGATCGGTGTCGCACTCATCATTAACTGATGCGGTTCGGTCCCTTTGTGCGTCAGGGCCAGCCGTTGGCTGACCCCAAAACGATGCTGCTCGTCAACCACAACCAGACCCAGGCGGTCGAAACTGCCGGCTTCCTGAAACAATGCGTGGGTACCAAAAGCCAGATCAATCTCGCCTGAGGATATGGCCTGCCAGGCGGTAGTGCGCTCGGACTTTTTCTGGCTACCGGAGACCCAGGCGCAGCGCACGCCTAGCGCGGACAATTGGGGCGCCAACTTGCGAAAATGTTGTTCGGCGAGAATTTCAGTGGGTGCCATGAATGCTGCTTGTTGGCCATTTTCAATCGCCTGCAAACACGTGAGTGCGGCCACCACCGTTTTACCGCTTCCGACATCGCCTTGCAGGAGGCGACGCATCGGGTGAGGGCGTATCAAGTCGGCACTGATCTCCTGCCAGGCGTGACGCTGTGCCGGGGTCAAATCAAAGGGCAACTGCCGGGTAAATGCGGTTGTCAGCTGTTGCTTTGCAAGCAACGGCTTGGTGCGCAGAGTTTGCCGCTGGCGTCGCGAAGTGGCCAGGGACAATTGTTGTGCCAGCAGTTCGTCGAACGCCAGTCGCTGCCATGCAGGGTGGCGACGTGACTCAAGCTCCGAAAGCGCGCAGTCGAGTGGCGGTTGATGTAACAGCCGAATGCTGGATTCCAGATCCGGCAGGTTTAGTTCTGCCAGCCAGTCGGCTGGCAGCGTGTCGCTGATCGGCGCCTCCAGGGACCGTGCGACCAGCTTTCGCAACGTAGCTTGCCCCAAGCCTGCGGTGGTCGGGTATACCGGGGTGAGTTGGGCTGGAAGGGGCGTTGTTTCGTCGGCTTTTACGAAACGCGGGTGAACCATTTCAAGCCCGAGAAATCCCCCGCGTACTTCGCCCATGCAGCGGAAACTTTCGCCGGGCTGAAACAGCTTGAGATGGCTGGGATAAAAGTTAAGGAAGCGCAGACCGAGCACGCCACTGGCGTCCTCCATGGTCACCGTCAACATCCGGCGCGGCCGGTAGGCGACCTTGGCATCGCGTACCACCGCCTGCACCTGTGCCGATTGTCCAGGCAGCAGATCGCGGATCGGCGTAAGGTGCGTTTCGTCTTCCCACCGCAGGGGCAGGTGCAACACCAGGTCGGCGTCGCGAGTGAGGCCGAGCTTGGCGAGCTTGGCGGCTGTTGCCGGGCTGACAGGAAAGGAAAACGGCGAAGCCGCTTTCAATTTGGGAATTTAACCGGTCACCATCACGGCGTCAGCCTCGACCAGCGCGCCACGCGGCAACGCAGCCACGCCGACTGCGGCACGCGCCGGGTAAGGCGCAACGAAATACTGGGCCATGATTTCGCTGACCTTGGGGAAGTGGCCGAGATCAGTCAAAAACACATTCAGCTTGACCACATCGGACAGCGCGCCGCCAGCAGCACCCGCCACAGCCGCGAGGTTTTTGAACACCTGGTGGATCTGTGCTTCGATGCCGTCGACCATTTCCATGGTGGCGGGTTCAAGGCCGATCTGCCCGGACAGGTACACCGTGTGATCAACCCGCACGGCTTGTGAATAGGTGCCGATTGCGGCAGGGGCATTGGCAGTCTGAATGATGGTTTTGTTCATGCGAAGGATTCCTGTAGCGGGACTGAGAGCCTGTTCCTCAATAACATGAATATTTTACTCGCTGGGCTTGGGCGCGCTGCGTCGTTGCGAATCGCTTGTGTGGCTTGCCACACGGCGCGCTCCGCGTCTAGCATCGCATCCCAATCCAGCGGCCAAATATCCATGTTATTTCGTTACAGACTCTTATTGGATAGGAGCAGCGCGGCCGTCTTTTTTGCCCTTGACGCGGTAAATCCGCACCACATCAGGCTGCGTGCGCAAGCCGCGCATGACGCGGGCAAGATGCATGCGATTTTCCACTTCCACCGTGAAGAAGAGGATGGTGTAGGGACTGCCGTCCTCTTCTTCCATCGAAACATTGCCGATGTTGGAGTCGTGTTCGGCGATGGCAGAGGCCACTTTGGCAAGCACGCCGCGCTGGTTACCCACGACAACCTTGATCAGGACGTCAAACATGTGGCCAGGTTCGGCCTCCCATTCGACGTCCAGCCACTTGTCTGGATCGGTGCGGAAAGCACGAATCGACGGGCAGTCATGGGTGTGAATAATGAGTCCGCGATCCTTGTGGATGAAACCGAGAATGGGATCGCCGGGAATCGGATGGCAACATTGCGCCAGCTCGACCGCGATGCCTTCGGTGCCGCGAATGCTGATGGCATGCGGGTGGGCTGGCTCGCCCGTTTTCTGGCCCAGCACATGAAGCAGCTGGTGCGCGACCACCAGCGGCAGTTTTCGTCCCAGACCGATGCCGGCGAATAATTCCTGACGGGTCTGCACCCCGTATTCCTTGACCAGACGATCCCATACGGATTCGTCGGGTTCGATCGCATCGGGATGAAGTGCGGCAATGGCGCGATTGAGCAGGCGTTCACCCAGAGCCGCGGCTTCTTCAACACCCGTGTTGCGCAGGTAATTACGGATATGCGAGCGCGCCTTCCCGGTCACGACAAAGTTCAGCCAGGCCGCATTGGGACTAGCGTTTGAAGCTGTGACCACTTCGACATGGTCGCCATTACGCAACTGGGTGCGCAGCGGCATCAATTCATAGTTGATCTTGACTGCGATGCAGCGATGGCCGACATCGGTGTGTACCGCAAAGGCAAAGTCGACGGCCGTGGCGCCGCGTGGCAGCGCCATGATTTTGCCTTTCGGTGTGAACACATAGACTTCATCGGGGAACAGGTCAATTTTGATGTGTTCCAGAAACTCGGTCGAATCGCCATGGTCGGCCTGGATGTCGAGTAGCGACTGCAGCCAGCGATGGGTGCGTGTCTGCACATCATTCAATACGGCATCAGACGACTTGTACATCCAGTGCGAGGCGATGCCGGATTCAGCCAGCCGGTTCATGTCGGTGGTGCGGATCTGCACCTCGATCGGGGTACCACTGGGGCCGAACAAGATGGAATGCAGCGACTGGTAGCCGTTGGCTTTGGGGATGGCGATGTAGTCCTTGAACTTGCCGGGTATCGGCTTGTACAAGGCGTGCAGCACCCCCAGCGCTACATAGCAGGACGACAGGTCATGCAACACGACGCGAAAGCCGTATATGTCGAAGACTTCGGAGAAGGCGAGGTTTTTTTCCTGCATCTTGCGATAGATGCTGAACAGGTGCTTTTCGCGACCGGTGATGGTGGCATCGACTTTCGCCTGATCAAGTTTTTCTTGCATCACCACCTTGACCTTATCGACCAGTTCACGGCGGTTGCCTCGTGCGGCCTTGACTGCTTTGGCCAGCACCTGATAGCGATTGGGGTGGCTGTAGCGGAAGCCGAGGTCTTCCAGTTCCTGATAGACCGTGTGCAGGCCCAGGCGGTTTGCAATGGGGGCGTAGATTTCCAGTGTTTCGGCAGCAATGCGGCGACGCTTGTCGACCGGCATGGCATCCAGGGTGTGCATGTTGTGCGTACGATCGGCCAGCTTGATCAGGATGACGCGCACATCCTGCGCCATCGCCAGCAGCATTTTGCGGAAATTCTCTGCTTGCGCATGCTGCTCGGACGCAAACGACAGCTTGTCGAGCTTGGATACCCCTTCGACCAGCATCGCCACCGACTTGCCGAACCGCACTTCGATTTCGCCTGCGGTGGCAGGGGTGTCCTCCACCACATCGTGCAGCAGCGCTGCGCTCAGCGTCTGGGCGTCAAGATGCCAGCCAGCAAGAATGCCGGCAACAGCCAGTGGGTGGGAAATATAGGGTTCGCCGCTTTTTCGGAATTGGCCTTCGTGGGCGCTGCGGCTAAATTCGTAGGCTTCTTCGACGACGTTGATTTCGTCTGCCGACAGATAAGACAGTACCGGCCGCAGAGAATCAAATGCGTGCGTCATCGCCGGCGCGTGGCGGGCGCGCGCCGGTTGCGGAACAGGCGAGTGCTCAGGCACGACCTCGGTTGAGGATTTCACGGCCTACTTTGCCTGCCGCAATTTCGCGCAGTGCGGTGACAACGGATTTATCTTTCGTCTCGACCATGGGCTGCGAGCCTTGTGCCAGCTGGCGGGCACGGTAGGTGACGGCGAGGGTCAGTTCGAAACGGTTGGGGAACATATGGATACAGTCATCAACGGTGATACGTGCCAT
>JAAFGW010000234.1 GCA_010365175.1 Sulfuriferula multivorans
TGTAAAAGAAATCGGTGATGCGGTTAAAGGCGCCGACTTCGTGATGATATTGGTGCCGGATGAACTGATGGCAGCCGTTTATCATGAAGAGATTGAGCCCAACCTGAAAAAGGGCGCAACCTTGGCCTTCGCGCACGGTTTCAACGTTCACTACAACCAGATCACCCCGCGCGCCGACCTCGATGTCGTCATGATTGCCCCCAAAGGCCCCGGTCATCTGGTGCGCTCCACTTACACCCAGGGCGGCGGTGTGCCCTCACTGATCGCGGTCTACCAGGACAAGTCCGGCAAGGCACGTGACCTGGCGCTGTCCTACTCCTGCGCCAACGGCGGCACCAAGGGCGGCGTGATCGAAACCTCGTTCCGCGAAGAAACCGAAACCGACCTGTTCGGCGAACAGGCCGTGTTGTGCGGCGGCTGTGTCGACCTGGTGAAAGCCGGATTCGAAACCTTGACCGAAGCGGGCTACGCACCTGAAATGGCGTACTTCGAGTGTCTGCATGAACTGAAGCTGATTGTCGACCTGATGTATGAAGGCGGCATTGCCAACATGAACTACTCGATCTCAAACAACGCGGAATATGGCGAGTATGTGACCGGCCCCAAAATCATCAATGCGCAATCCAAGGCTGCGATGAAAGAGTGCCTGGACAACATCCAGAACGGCAACTACGCCAAGCAGTTCATCCTCGAGGGCCGCACCAACTACCCCGAGATGACCGCTCGCCGTCGTCAGAATGCCGAGCATCAAATCGAAATCGTCGGCGCCAAGTTGCGCGCGATGATGCCCTGGATCAGCAAGAACAAGCTGGTCGATCAATCCAAGAACTAATGTTCTAATGGGTACCTCTAGAAATTCAGAGTTCGCCCAAATGCAAGGCGTGGGAAAAATTTCACAGCGCCGCATATGGTCGATATGTAAGCAAGAAATTTTTCCCGCAACGCAGCAGTTGGGATGAAATCTGGATTTTTAGAGGTGCCCATAATGAATGGGGGGTGAGGCGTGTTGGGATAACCCGTCGCGCCTCACCCCTTTTTTCTCACCCCACTTAAAAAACTATGACACATCCCCTCATCGCCCGAGAAGGCTGGCTGGTTTTGCTGGCCGCGTTTGCTGCTGCGTTGGTCGCGACCTGGCTCTTCGGCTATTGGTCGATTCCGTTCTGGATTTGGGCGGTTTTCGCGCTGCAGTTTTTCCGTGATCCCACGCGCGTTCCGCCCACCGATATTGACGCAGTAATTTCGCCCGCGGACGGACGCATTGTTGCGGTTGAGAAAGTCAACGATCCCTACCTCGAACGCGAGGCATTGAAGATCAGCGTGTTCATGAACGTGTTCAACGTGCACTCCAACAAGAGTCCTGTCGACGGCGAGATCAAGGGTCGCTGGTATACCGCCGGCAGCTTTGTGAATGCGGATCTCGACAAAGCGTCTACTGAAAACGAACGCAATGCGTTGTGGATCCAGACCCCGCATGGCGACATCACCTCAGTTCAAATTGCCGGGCTGATTGCGCGGCGCATCCTGTGTTACGTACGCACAGGTGACAAACTGGTTCGGGGTCAGCGCTATGGCTTCATCCGGTTCGGTTCGCGTGTGGACATTTATCTGCCAACGACAGCGCGAGCGGAAGTCTCGATCGGGCAAAAAGTCACCGGTGGGCGTACCATATTGGCTCGTTGGTAGTCGTAGTAAACCATGCTCGAATTCAACCACAGAAAAAAAGAAATCAAGCGCCCCCGGATGCGGGATCGCGGCATCTATCTACTGCCTAACCTGCTGACTACCGGTGCGCTTTTTGCTGGATTTTATGCCGTGGTGCAAGCCATGAATGGCCGCTTCGAACATGCCGCAGTGGCTATCTTCATTGCCATGGTGCTCGATGGTCTTGATGGCCGCGTCGCGCGCATGACGCATACGCAAAGTGCATTTGGTGCCGAGTACGACAGCCTGTCTGACATGGTGTCGTTTGGCGTGGCGCCGGCGCTGGTGATTTACGAGTTCGCCTTGCAGGGCATGGGGAAACTGGGCTGGATCGCTGCTTTTGTCTATTGTTCCTGTGCTGCTTTACGTCTGGCGCGCTTCAATACGCAGCACGAAACCGTCACGGACAAACGCTATTTTCAGGGCTTGCCCAGTCCGGCGGCGGCCGCATTAATCGCTGGCTTTGTTTGGGTGATGGTCGAATATGGCGTTGAAGGTCAGGATGTACGTTGGCTGGCAGCGGCGATCGCATTACTGGGCGGGCTGACCATGGTCAGTAACTTCCGCTATTACAGCGGCAAGGAAATCAATCTGCGCAAGAGCGTTCCTTTTTTCGCGATTTTGTTGATCGTGCTGGCTTTCGTGCTGGTGTCGACCAGTCCCCCCGAAGTGCTGTTTGGCACGTTCTTGCTCTATGGCCTGTCGGGATATGGCGATGCATTGTGGCAATTTACGCATCGCAACAAAAATGAAAAACCTGCAGCCCCCTTGCAGAGTGACGAAAAATAGATAGAATTTGAACCATGTTTGATCAGTCCCATTCCTCCTGGCTTCACCTCTGTCTGCCGAACGTCCTGTTCGGCGGCCTGCTGCTGCGCTCTGCGCACACATATTAAACCCCCGCCCTGCAGTACCCTGCGCCGCCAGTTTCACGCGGCACCGCCTTTATAATGCGTCGGCCCGAGACAATAACGAAATCGGCCTTGACCTTCCATGGAGTCAGCCATGAACGACCGTTTGTTTATATTTGATACGACCTTGCGCGACGGCGAGCAAAGCCCCGGCGCGTCAATGAGCAAAGACGAGAAATTGCGCATTGCCCGCCAGCTTGAAAAGCTCGGCGTCGATGTGATCGAAGCCGGCTTTGCCGCAGCCAGTCCCGGTGATGCTGATGCAATCAAAGCCATTGCCGAGACCATACAGGGATCGATCATCTGCTCGCTGGCGCGTGCCAATGAGCGGGACATCCATGCTGCGGGGGGTGCAATTACGCCGGCCGCCCGCGGCAATGGCGCGGGGGGGCGTATCCACACCTTCATTGCGACCAGCCCGATCCACATGGAAAAAAAGCTGCGGATGCAGCCGGACCAAGTGGTTGAAGCCGCGGTTAAAGCCGTCAAGCTCGCGTTGGAATACACCGACGATGTTGAATTCTCGGCCGAGGATGCGGTGCGCTCGGACATGGATTTCCTGGTCCGAATTTTCGATGAAGTGATCAAGGCCGGCGCCAAGACATTGAACGTGCCCGACACCGTCGGCTACAGTATTCCTGTCTTGTGGGGCGAGCGGATGCGTCAACTGATAGAACAGGTGCCGAATTCCAGCCAGGTAGTCTGGTCAACGCATTGCCACAACGATCTCGGCATGGCGGTCGCCAACTCACTTGCTGCAGTCATGAATGGTGCGCGTCAGGTCGAGTGCACGATCAATGGCCTGGGTGAACGTGCGGGCAATGCTTCGCTCGAAGAAATCGTGATGGCGGTGCGCACCCGCAAGGACATATTCAGTTGCGATTCGCGTATCGACGCGACGCAGATTGTGCCCGCATCAAAACTCGTCTCCACTATTACCGGTTATCCGGTGCAGCCCAACAAGGCCATCGTCGGCGCCAACGCATTTGCCCACGAATCGGGCATCCATCAGGACGGCGTGCTAAAGCATCGCGAGACCTACGAAATCATGCGTGCTGAAGATGTGGGTTGGCATGCCAATCGCCTCACGCTGGGTAAGTTGTCGGGACGCAATGCGTTCAAGACCAAGTTGGCCGAACTGGGCATCGTGATGGAAAGTGACGATGCCTTCAATTCTGCATTTGCCAGCTTCAAGGAACTGGCTGACAAAAAGCGTGAAATATTCGACGAAGACTTGCAGGCATTAGTCTCTGGTGAGGGGTATGCGGCTGAACACGAACGGTTTAAATTGGTGACGTTAAAAGTGTGTTCTGAAACGGGCGTAGTCCCGCAGGCGCATTTGGTGTTCAGCGATGAAGGCGCCTCGATGCGGGCCAGCGGTCAAGGCTCGGGCCCAGTCGATGCTGCGTTCAAGGCGTTGGAGTCGGTAGTCAATAGTGGGTCTGAGTTGTTGTTGTATTCGGTCAATAACATCACCAGTGGAACCGATGCTCAGGGTGAAGTGACGGTGCGGCTGTCGCATCAAGGACGTGTTGTTAATGGGCAAGGTGCCGACACCGATATCGTGGTGGCTTCGGTCAAGGCTTACATGAATGCATTGAACAAACTGCACAATAAAAATGAACGGGCGCACCCGCAAGTGTGAGCCCTTTATACGGCAGCCTCGCGAGAGGCTGTGCGGCAGCAAGCTTACGCCAGGGGAGGACTCTGTTTTGTCGTGGCCTGTAGAGGCAGATATTTTCGGGGATTGCGAATAAATGGGCTGGCTGCTATATTGAACGAACATTCATTCAGTAACGGATAAGATCATGGCGCGTACCCCTGCCAATGTTCAACCCGGACAAATCAGTGAGCGGATCATTGCCGCGGCATTGCAGCTTTTCACGCAGCGCGGCTACTTCAGTACTTCCGTGCCTGACATGGCACGGTCTGCGCAAGTCAGCGTGGGCTCGATTTACCATCATTTCAAGGACAAGGAAGATGTGGCGCGTGCCCTCTATCTGGGCCTGACGGAGCGTTTGCAGGACGCGCTGGCGGATATTGCCCAGAGGCATGCCACCGCGCAAGACCGCTGCCACGCGGTCATGACGATGCTGTTTGATCTGACCGAGTCGGACCGTGATGCCATGGATTTCATGCTCTATGCGAAGCACCGGGAC
>JAAFGW010000235.1 GCA_010365175.1 Sulfuriferula multivorans
CGTACCGAAATCAACCTTGGGCGGGACAGCGATGGCTTTCTCGTTTTCCACCGTAAAGCTGGGTTTAATTTTGTACCCGAACAGCATCGCGGTGAGGTTGGACGGGAAAGAACGCACCGCAATGTTGTAGGTCTTGACCGCGCCAATGTAGCGGTTACGCGCGACGGTGATGCGATTTTCGGTGCCTTCGAGCTGCGCCTGCAGATCGCGGAACAATCCATCCGCCTTCAATTGCGGATAGTTTTCGGCGACCAGCAACAGGCGTGAGATCGCACCGGTCAGCTCGCCCTGTGCGGCGATGAATTTTTGGAAAGCAACTTCGTCGTTGACCAGCTCAGGCGTCGCCTGAATCGCACCGACGCGGGCCCGCGCTTCGGTCACGCTGATAAACACATCCTTCTCGTGTGCCGCATAGCCCTTCACCACATTGACCAGATTCGGCACCAGGTCGGCACGGCGCTGATACTGGTTCAATACTTCGGCCCAGGTGGCCTTGATGTCCTCGTCTGTCGTCTGAAAGGTGTTGTAACCGCAGCCAGACAAGACCAGAGCCAGGCATCCAACGGCCCCCCATTTAAACGCTTTCAGCCATGCGAACATTATCGTCTCCCGAGTAGGTATTGATTGAAGGGCACCTCTAAACACTAGAGTTTACGCCACCCCCCAGGTGGCAAACAGCGGATCGGATTCCTCAAACTTGTCGGCGTAGCGGTCGTCCTTGGGCCGCTTGAGTCCGCGTTCAACATAGGTTTCCACTTTCTTGAATCCGCCCTGCTTGATCAGCGTGCCGACCCAGGCCATGCGCTCCATAGGATGCAGTTCGGTCCACAGCTTGATCACCTTGGGCGGGAAATAGCGATTCGACACGACCACCACGAACATGCCGCCCGGCTTCAGTACGCGCTTGGCTTCAGCCACGATTTTATGCGGCTGCGTCAGATATTCGAACGATACCGTGCATACCACAGCATCAAAGCTGGCATCGGCAAAGGGCAATCTCGGCTCAGCATTGAGATCGTGCACGATGTGCTCGATGAGCTGCGGGTTGTCGGCCAATTCCTCGGCGTTCATGCCCAGTCCCACTACGGATCCCACGGTATCGGGCAGGTGCGAGCGCCAGCTGGCCATCAGGTCGAGCACCCGCGCCTTCTCTGGCAGCACGGTGCGATACAGCGCCTGGATACGGCGCGCGCAAACGGCATCAACGTGGGTGACTTTTCTCGGCTCTGCATAGAACGCGGTATCAGGCGTCTCGTCCTCGCGGCTGAATGCATCGGCTCCTTCAAAATCGGTGGGCGTCAGCATTTGAGTGTCCATGCCGCTCCACTCCAACAGTTGTTCTACCTTGCCTACAGGCTGCGTCGAAACGTCGCTCTTGCCGCTGTCGATGCTGAAAATTCGGCCTTGCAACGGATGGCTGAAGTTGGCGACGAAACTTTCTTGATTCAACTTCATGACGCGAAACATCGGCGCGGGCACTTCGTCGGCGTGCAACAGCATGGACGGATAGAAACGCCCCATTTTGAGCGGTGCAATATCGCTGCGGAACACTTCGTTCGGCACTTCTTGTTCGAGTTTGGGGCCCACGTCGACCTGCGCATCAACCGGTGGGGTGTCGCCCGGCATCCACACTACCATTTGATGGCGGCCCAGATCGGAAAAATAATTCACACGAAAGCGCAAAGCAGCATGCAATAGTTTCATAAACAGTCAGACCAATAATTACGGGTTTAATAATGCGGGAGTGGATTGCAACAGCCGCCGCGCGAGACATAGGTCCTCCCATGCACGCGCCTTCTCGGTCGGTTTTCGCAATAGATATGCCGGGTGATACGTCGCCACCAGCGGCACACCCTGAAACTGATGCACCTTTCCACGCAGGTGACTAATTGTCTCTTTGGAGTCGAGCAGACTTTGTGCCGCAACGTGCCCCAGCGCAAGAATGATTTTCGGCTGGATGAGTTCGATCTGTGCCTGCAGATAAGGCCGGCAAGCAGCCACTTCATTCGGCTCGGGATCGCGGTTTCCTGGTGGGTGTGATTTCAACACGTTGGTGATGTAGACATTGTTTCCGCGCGCCAATCCGATAGCGCCCAGCATCGCGTCTAACATCTGACCCGCCTGACCGACAAACGGCTCGCCCTGCTCATCCTCTTCGACACCCGGTGCCTCGCCAATAATGAGCCAGTCAGCGTTGCGATCCCCTACACCGAGCACACTTTGCGTTCGAGTCGTGTGCAAGGTACACGCGGTGCAATGCGCCACCACATCGTCTAGCTGTTCCCAAGTCCGAATCGGGGCTAAAACCGGCGCATGCAGCGAATCGTCCGGGTTATCGCGCAGCCGCCAAACCGGACCAATTCCCAGTTCATTAAAAATGTCGTCACGACTTAACATGTCAGTTCGCGCGTCATGATGAGCGCATCTTCGCGGCCATCGCGGGAAGGGTAGTAGGCTCGTCTGAATGCCAGGTCGACAAAACCGTTGCTATGGTAAAGCGCAATCGCAACCACGTTGGAAGTGCGCACTTCGAGAAAAACACTTTCTGCACGATGATCGCAGGCCCGGGCCAGGCAATGTTCCAGCAGATCACGGCCCAAGCCGTGCCCCCGCCAACTCGGTGCAATGGTCAGATTGAGTATATGGGCTTCGCCAGCCGCCGCCATCATGGCGTAATACCCAATCACATCGCCATCGGCTTCATGCACCCACATGCTGTAACCCGCACGTAATGAATCGGAGAAGTTACCGGGCGTCCATGGGTAATCGTAGCTCGCGAGTTCAATCCGATGGATACGTGGCAGGTCGGCCTCGATCATCGGGCGCATGCGATGTGCGATTTCATGGATTGGAAATTCCGGAATGGCACTCATGCGGATTTTCTCGCGCGACGCTCATTCACCGTCAGCGCGACTTTGTCGCGCAGATATATCGGCGCAGCCAATGCGGCGTCCGTGCTCTCGCCTCGCTCAAACGCCTGAGCGGCAAGCGGGGCCATCGCTGCAGCATCAGGCATGATCGTGTCTTCAATACGAACCAGCTGCGCGCTCAGACGCGGGCGCAATACTTCACCCAGTGCAATGAATCCATTGCCGGCGCCTACCCAGTCGCCGCCGTCCGGCACGCACACCGATTCAGGCAGCGCCAACGCAGGCTCGCTGACGCAGCGCCAACCCGTTGAGTCGCGTTGGTACGCCGCCCAATAGACCTCGGCCATGCGCGCATCGAGCACCGTCAGCACCTTGTCCGCGCTGGCCTGTTCGGCGATGGATACCAGCGTGGAAATGCCCACAACCGGCAAGTCGGCGCCAAATGCCAGGCCTTGTGTCACCGCGCAGGCAATGCGCAGCCCGGTGAACGAGCCGGGGCCGGCACCATAAGCAATGCCATCAAGCTGGCGCAGACTCAGTGCTGACTCAATCAGGAGTTCATTCACCATCGGCAGCAACAGGCTGCTGTGCTGCTGCTCAGCCCGCACCCGACGCGCCCGCACCTCGCCGTCGAGCCACAGCGCGGCCGAGCAGTATTCGGTGGAAGTATCCAAAACAAGCAATTTCATGGGGGCGATTCTAACAGGCCGACGCAGCCCGCCCATGGTCTGCGGCAGACCCGCACAGGGTCAGCGTTGACCGCGGTAAGTGATGCGGTAGATTGCCCCGGCTTGGTCGTCCGACACCAGCAAGCTGCCATCGGGCATCACCAGCACGTCGGCGGGGCGACCCCAGGCAGATTCGTTACGCTGCCATCCGCTGACGAAAGGCTCGTAGCTGACCGCGCGGTTGTCCTGCAGCCGCACCACGCTCACCCGGTAGCCGCTTTTGCTGCTGCGATTCCACGAACCATGCTCGGCGATAAATACGGCATTCCGGTAACGCTCAGGAAAGGCCTTTCCCGTGTAAAACCGCATGCCCAGGCTCGCCACATGGGCACCCAGGTTCTGTACTGGTGCCACGAACGCATCGCAACGTCGTGTCCGCCCCAGTTCCGGGTCGGTGATTGTGCCGCCGTGGCAATACGGGTAGCCAAAATGCTGGCCGGTCTGGCTCACACGATTGAGTTCATCCGGCGGTGCATCGTCGCCCAACCAGTCGCGGCCATTGTCGGTAAACCACAGTTCGCCGCTTTGAGGATGCCAGTCAAATCCAACCGAGTTACGCGCCCCGCGCGCGACCACTTCGATTTTCCCATCGGCTACATCAAGCGCGGTGATCGTCGCAAAGCGGTCGGGGTCGGGTTCACAAATATTGCAGGGGGCACCCACCGGCACGTAGAGCTTGCCATCGGGACCAAAGGCAATGAATTTCCAACCGTGGTGCGTGTCGCTTGGGTACGCCTCGGTCACCACCTCGGGCTGGAGCGGCCGGCTCACGCGCGCCTCGATGTTACGCAGTCGCAGAATCCGGCTTACCGCCGATATATACAAATCGCCGTCGCGAAAGGCCACTCCCACCGGCATTTCGAGTTTGTCGGCAATCACCACGGGGTTGTGGGGGCTTTTCAGCGGAATCGCGTAGACCTTGCCGGCGCGCATGCTGCCGACAAACAGCATGGTTTTGCCGAGCGTCATTTGGCGCGCACTGGGCACCCGGGCGAACAATTCAATCTGGAATCCCGGCGGGAGTTTGAGGCTGGATAAGGGAAGTGTCGGGGGCTCAGCCGCAGCTTGGGCAATCGAAGCCAAGAGCATCGCCCCGCTAAGCCAAACCCACTTCCAGACACTCCACTGTTTCACGGTGCGC
>JAAFGW010000236.1 GCA_010365175.1 Sulfuriferula multivorans
GTCGTGAATCAGAAATAGGGGAACAAAATGAAACGGATGGATTTTTTACCCGCAAGCACCCTGAAGCACCCTGAAGGGCATAAAGGCATAAAGGGCAGGCCGTGGTTGTAAAGCCGACAAGTCGGCAACAACCACGCTCTCGCGTTGCAAGGCGCGAGGAAGCGACATAGCTGGCGCTATGGCAACGACGCGCAATGCCGCCATGCGGAATATGTCCCGTAGGGACGGTATCCTTTAGGAAAATACGCCGTTTCATGTTGCGATATTTCTGATTCACGACACTAGCCTCCAAATAGCCGGGCAAAAAACCCCTGCTTCTTCACGATGGGTGGAGGATGGTTGCCTGTTTTTGCCAGGATGACGGAAACATTGTCTTCGCCCCCATTGTCGTTGGCAATCATGACCAGTTGGCGGGCTGCGAGCGGTAAATTGGACTGGAGCGAATTCAGTACCAGCTGGATATCCGCGTTGTCGACCATATCGTTGAGGCCATCCGAACAGAGCAGGTAGATATCGCCCGGCAGCGCTTCGCTCTCACTCACCGACACGTCCACCTCGGATTCCAGGCCCAGCCCGCGTGTCACCAGATGACGATTGTGGGACGTGGCAGCGGCCTCAGTGCTGAGCATTCCCTGATCGATCTGCTCCTGCAGCAGCGAATGATCATGCGTGAGCAGCTCCAACTGGCTTTGACGCAAGCGATAAATGCGCGAGTCGCCTACATGCGCAAGCGTGACGTGATTGTTTCTGAACAGCAAAAGCGCCAGCGTTGAACCCATCATCTGTTCCTGGCTGCCATGGGTGCGTTGCGCGCGTCGTTCGCCTTCCATGAAAATCGCACGATTGGCCCGTTTGACTACGTCTTTCACCATGGCAGCCACATCACTGCTGTGATTGAGTTTGCCTTGCAACCCCTGGGTCAGGCCCTCTACGATGACCTGAGTGGTCAGCTTGCTTGCCACGTCGCCGGACTGGTAGCCGCCCATGCCATCAGACAACACCAACAGGCCCAGATCATTGACCGTGGCGATACTGTCCTCGTTCAGACTGCGCATCAAGCCAGGGTCAGTTTTGGTGGCGATCTCGAGGAAAAGCGGGGTATTTAGGGGCTTGTTTGACAAAGCGATAGTCTCTTGGTGTTTGTTATACTTTCTTCTCGAGGATTCTCTCACCAGGAATCACCCTAAAGCAAGCCGCTTGGCGCGCCCCCGCATGCTCAATCAAACTAAAATTGGTCGTTATGAAGTGATCGCTCCGCTGGGACAGGGTGCGATGGGAACCGTCTATAAGGCAGTTGACCCATTAATTGAGCGCACGGTCGCCATCAAGACGATCAGTCTAAACCTCTCAAAAGAGGAGCTTGTTGAGTTCGAAGAACGGTTTTACCGTGAAGCAAAATCTGCTGGCCGTTTGAATCATCCCAATATCGTCACCATTTATGACGTGGGCGAAACCGGCGATATTGCGTATATCGCGATGGAATATCTGGAAGGGGAATCGCTGCGCGAGATGCTCGATTCCGGTGTGGTGCTGCCGGTCGACTTGATCGGAAAAATCGCGGCGCGCATTGCCAGTGCATTGAACTACGCACATGAGAACCATGTGGTGCATCGCGATATCAAGCCTGCAAATATCATGATCACCCCCAACCACAACGTCAAAATCATGGATTTTGGGATTGCGCAGATTCCAACGGGTTCGCGCACACAACTCGGTACCGTGCTGGGCTCGCCGAAATACATGGCACCCGAGCAAGTAGTGGGTAAGGCCACGGACGGCAAAACCGATATCTTTGCGCTGGGCGTGGTGTTGTACGAAATGCTGACCGGGACGACGCCTTTTAACGGCGACAACCTGAGCGCCATCATGTACAAAATTTTGAACGAAGAGCCCGCCCCGCCCAGCACGCTCAATCCCCGCGTACCCCCGATATTCGACCAGATTGTCAGCAGGGCGCTGGCCAAGCGGCCAGAGGATCGGTACCAGACCGCCCGCGAGTTCGCCCGGGATTTGAGAAACCAGGATGCCGTACCGCTCCACGCATCCAGTCAGCCGGCAGCAGACAACCCGTCGGCAAGCTCAAGGCAAGCTACCCGGCAGCCGGCAGACGAACAGGACACCACGATGTTCCTGCCGCCACATAAAGCCCGAAAAGTGATCGCGGCAGCGTCCGTAGATCAGCGTGCTGGAATTAAAGGAAAAATTGCATCGACTCTTCAAGGTTCTCGATTGAATCGTAAGGCTTTGCTTGTTGCTGTTCCGCTGTTGGCCATTGCGGTTTTCGCAATTTATATGCGGTCGTCCCAACCTATGCAGGCTGCTGAACCCGTTCCGGTCGCATCCGTACTTGAAGTGCCGCGTGTCACCACAGCGCAACCCGCGGCTGTGTCTGACATCAAGATTGATGTTCCTTCGATGGTGTCCGAAATACCCTCTGCGCGCGTTATTCCACCAGCAAAAGTCGCAACAGCGCCTGCTGCTTTGACTCAGGCGAATGCCACCCTGACGTTCGCGATTTCGCCATGGGGTGAAGTTTTTATCGATGGAAAAAACAGGGGTGTTTCCCCTCCACTCAACACGTTGCAGTTGGAGGCGGGCAGGCACACTGTGGAAATACGCAACAAAGCGTTTGCAGGCTATCGTGACACGGTGCACGTGAAGCCGGGCCAGTCGCTCAAAATCAAACATAAATTCAGATAAGGAATATGACTATGAAGCAGATTAGTGCGCTGATTTGCGCTGTACTGCTAATGACTGCCTGTGCGACTCCCATCATGAGGGATGCGGGCTTGGACAGATTTGCCCTCCGCAAGGCTGAAAAGGACCTGTCGTTGGGCATCCGGGCGTACGAAGACGGCGATTACAGAAACTCCACGCGACTTTTACAGAGTGCGCTCGCGGCCGAACTTTTTTTGACTTCAGACAAGGTGGCGGCGCACAAGTATCTGGCTTTTATGTATTGCGCCCAGTCTCGGGAAAAAGCCTGCCGTGATGAGTTTCGCAAGGTGCTGGACTTGAATCCGGATTTTCAGTTAACCCCGGCGGAATCGGGCCATCCTTCGTGGGGGCCCGTGTTTAAGTCACTCAAATAGCAGTGCAGATAGACCTGAATTGGGGGGTGTCGATACTTCAATCATGAAAAATCTGGTTTGACAGGGAATAAAACGGTCTGTGACGGTGTTCACGTGGTTGCAAGTTCGCAGTGCCCTTCAACCCTTGATAAAGGAACATCATGAAATTAGCCTTAACTTCTGCTCTGGCAAGCCTCACCCTGCTGGTTGCCTGTGCGACCCCGATGGGTGCCCCCACCAAAACGGCTGCGGGTGTGCTCACCACTTCCGCCGGCATGACCCTGTACACCTTTGATAAAGATCCGGTCGATGCGGGCAAGAGTGTTTGCGTAGACGATTGCGCAACAAAATGGCCCCCTCTGATTGCGGCTGCAGGCGAAAAAGCCGACGGCGCGTACAGCATCATCAATCGTAACGATGGCGCCAGGCAGTGGGCATTCAAGGGCAAGCCTTTGTATACGTGGTTCAAAGACCAGAAGCCGGGCGATACAACCGGTGATGGCGTCAACAACGTGTGGCGTACAGCTAAGCCTTAAACCTAAAAACCTCAGTTGACCGCGCTTAACCTTCAGGTATGCCGCATGAATACTAGCTTGACTGTCTTCGATAGCCTTCACCATTCGGGTGAGAGCGCTACGCACCCGCTGATACGTCTGGTCGTGCGCCTGCCTTTGTCGCTCCTCGTTGCCCCACAAGGGGACTCCGATCCACTACGGGCTAAAGCCCGTGTGGAGTCGTATGCAGGCCCCGGCCTGCCGCCTCGTCGCTTCGCGGCAGGCACTCGCCCAAACGCACCATCGGGCGCGTCCAACTGAGGTTTCCAGGTTAAATGCGTAACCGGCCCGATCTGATCGAGCACTTACCTCGCTTGCGCCCCTATGCACGGGCGCTGACGGGGGATGTCATACGCGCCGATGATCTGGTTCAGGACACGCTCGAGCGCGCTTTGGTCAAGCTCGACTTGTGGCAGCCTGGCACCGATCTGCGTGCCTGGCTGTTTACCTTGATGCACAATTTGTTTTTAAATCAGATTCGTTCCCATCGCCCCCCTGATTCTGCGCTGGATGACGCGCTGGACATTCCGGTGAGCGGTGGGCAGATGGAAGCCCTGGGTGCACGAGACATCCATGCGGCACTCGCTCGACTCCCCCCTCCGCAACGTGAAGTGATGCTGTTGGTGGGGCTTGAGCAGTTTGGTTATGCCGAGGCAGCCCAGGTTTTGGGTGTGCCGGTGGGCACCGTGATGTCACGCCTTTCCCGAGCGCGAGAGCGGATGCGGCAGATGCTGGCGGGCGAACCCGCCGTGCAATTGAAGGTGGTGAAATGACAGACAACGTAAGCGAAGAAGACTTGCATGCTTTTGTGGATGGCGCGCTTTCCGATGCGCGCCGTCTTGAAGTTGAAGCCTGGTTGGCGGCTCACCCGGCAGATGCTGCGCGTGTGCAGGAATGGGCGGGTCAGAATCAGGCATTGCACGCCGCGTTTGATTCGGTCCTCAATGAGCCATTACCGATACATCTAGTGCGTGCGGCCCGACGTCAACCTTCGCACACGCCATACAAGGCGATTGCCGCGTCACTGGCATTGGTGGCGAGTGGTCTGATTGGATATGGCTTCGGCATGGTCTCGGAGCAACG
>JAAFGW010000237.1 GCA_010365175.1 Sulfuriferula multivorans
CAGGTATTCCATCGCGCCGCCCATGATGCGGCCATCCGGACGCACTTCACGATAACGCTGTGCCAATGTGGCCTCGGTGAATTTGGTGGTCATGCCGAAAAAGCCCGCCACGATCATCCAGAACGTCGCGCCCGGCCCACCGATGGAAATCGCAATTGCCACACCGGCGATGTTACCCAGCCCTACCGTAGCCGACAGTGCGGTGGTCAGCGCCTGAAACGAGCTGACCTCGCCGGTGTCAGCATCCGTACGGTATTTGCCGCGGAGTACTGCAAATGCGTGCCGCATCATGCGCAGGTTGACGAAGCCGAAACGCAGCGTCAGAAAAACCGCGGCAACGATCAACCAGGCAACAATAAAGGGGATATCCGGCGCACCCGGAAAAACGTCAAAGAATATGACGCTGGCAAGATAACCGTTAAGCGTGCCAAAAAAAGCGTCGAGCGCACCCGGCTCAGCGGCGTAAGCCATCTGTGGAAAAAGTCCCGCAGCCACCAGCAATACACATAAACGAATCACAATTAAGTCCCCCTAGCGTTTGTTATTGGCCACAACAATAACAAACTCTAAGGAAAACCTATGAATTACGCCCAAAACAAAGGCCGGCGCTGGCGCCGGCCTTTTTACTCTTTGCTACAGATCACTTCAGGCCAAGCACCCAATCAATGATCTTGTTTGCGTCCTCGGCCTTGACCTGCGGGTTCGGCGGCATGGGAATCTCGCCCCACACACCCTTACCACCGGTTTTCACCTTGGCAACCAGTTTGTCATGCGCGCCCTTGTCGCCGGCGTATTTCTTGGCCACGTCCTTGAACGCCGGACCCACAATCTTTTTGTCCACGCCGTGGCAGGACATACAGGCATTTTTCTGGGCCAGAGCCTGGTCGGCAGAAGCCATGCCAGACATCATCAACAGGGCAGCCGTTGCTGCGGTCATCATCAATGCTTTCATATTACTTCTCCATCGGAGTCAGGTTGGTAGGGAATACGTATTCTTGCTGACAATATCCAAGAAAACCCGCTGCAGCGCAAGAACAAGGTTTGGTTATTTGCTACCAAAATCGTAAAGCATTAATAACCCCACCCACGTGACCTTTGATTCATCAAGAGCTGTTCACCCGTTTTCATTCGACAATTGACAAGTTCGATCAGGCCAGCAAACCCGATAATTCGGTAACAGGCGGCTGACAGGCAGCCCCATTGCATATCCAGGCAACCGGATGATCTGACTCCGGCTTTTGGAGTGCATCGGGTAATTCCAGGCCATTGGGCAAAGTCAGCGCCATTTCACGCGCACGCAGCGTCGGATTCAATGCCACCGACCATTCGCCCAATGATGCTGAGGGGCCGCGCAGCAGAATCACGCGTGGAGGCGCTAATGACTCTTCCAGCACAGCCAACAGAGTCGAATAGGCTATGGGCTGTTGCGTCAGCTGCGCCTGGAAAACCTGCAGACAGCGCGCACTGGCCTCTAGATAACGTGTTTCGCCCAACAGATAGCCCAGCCGCTGCAGCGCAAAGGCCGCAACGCCGTTGCCGGACGGCGTTGCATTGTCATAACCCGGCTTGGGGCGCGTGATCAAGGCTTCGTGATCGTGGCTGGTGAAGAAGAACCCGCCCTGTTCGGGGTCTTCGAAATGGGTCAGCAACGCATCAGCCAGTTCGCATGCCCAGGCCATGTCGGCCTCGCGGTAGCCGGCCTGCATGCTTTCAAGCAGGGCGTCGAGCAAAAACGCATAGTCATCGAGATAGCCATTCAACCGTGCTTCGCCGTGTTTGTAGCTGGCGAGCAAACGGCCATCACGCCACAGGTTCTGGTGCAGAAAATCGATGGCGGTCTGCGCGGCTTCAACCCAGTCGGGGCGAGCCATCACACGTCCGGCGTGTGCCAGACCTGAAATCATCAGCGCATTCCAGCTGGTGAGTTGTTTGTCGTCGCGTCCCGGCTTGATACGTTGATCGCGTGCGGTGAACAGTTTAGTCCGCGCACTTTCCAGCCACGCTGCCGCATCAGCGTCTGCTGCGCCCAGTTCAGCAGCAACATCGCCAAGCGAGCGTGACAGGATGGGATTCCAGCGACCTTCAAAGTTTGCAGGCTGATCGAAGCCATACACGTACGCGGCAATCGCATACTCTTCGTCACTCAACAACTCACGCGCCTCATCCGGCGTCCACACATAGAACTTGCCTTCGTGGCCTTCGGTGTCGGCATCCAGCGCGGAATAAAATCCCCCCTCAGACGCGCGCATTTCGCGCAACAGCCAACCCACCAGATCCTCGGCCGTGTCCTTGTATAGCGCCTCACCGGTCAATGCCCAGGCATCGGCATAGAGATGCAACAGCGGGCCATTGTCATAGAGCATTTTCTCAAAGTGAGGAATCGCCCATTGTTCATCGACCGAATAACGGCAGAAGCCGCCGCCCAGCTGGTCACGCACGCCGCCGGATGCCATTTTGCGCAGCGAAAATAATGCCATTTCACGCGCTTGTACGTTGTTGCCACGTTGCGCTTCACGCAACAGGAACGACAACTCACCCGGGCGCGGGAATTTGGGTGCTCGCGAAAACCCACCCCACACCGGATCGAATGCCTGGGCGAGATCGCGAACGGCTTCGCCAAATATCGCGTCACTCAATTTTGGCTGCGCGCCCGGCGTGGGTTGCTGGCGCGTGAGCGCCTCGCGTACCGCTTCGTTTTGCGCCAGCACTTCGCCACGCCGTTCGTTCCAGGCGCGCGCAAGATTCTCCATCAGGTCGGGAAAGGCCGGCAGTTGGTGTCGCGGCTTTTTGGGGAAATAGGTGCCGGCAAAATAGGGCACTTGATCCGGCGTAAGAAACATCGTCAGTGGCCAGCCGCCGCCACGCTGGGTCAGCAACTGATGCGCAGACTGATAGATCTGATCGAGATCGGGGCGCTCTTCGCGGTCGACCTTGATGTTCACAAACAGACGGTTCATCACCGCGGCCACTTCGGCGTCCTCGAAGCAATCATGGGCCATCACATGGCACCAGTGGCAAGCGGAATAACCGATCGACAGCAGGATGGGCTTATCTTCGCGACGCGCTTTTTCCAGCGCTTCTTCACCCCATGGATACCAATCGACCGGGTTCTCGGCGTGCTGTAATAGATAGGGACTGGGTTCGGTAGCAAGACGGTTGGGCATGATGACCTTTACGTTTTCGGTATGAGTCAATTGAAAAGGAGCAAGCAAATTATTGAGAGTGCATATTCAGAATGCCTGCTCAATAATAGTTGATTAAATCAGTCAACAATTGTACGCTACTCGCAATCTGTACTCAGCAGGAGCTCACTATGTCCCAAGAATTATTTGCCGCAGCCCAATCGGGTGATGCCGCACAAATCCAACAATTGCTTGCCGCTGGCGCCGATCACGCTGCCATTGATGAAGCCGGTGAAACCGCGCTGATGCTCGCCGCCCGTGAAGGCCATGTTGAAGCGGTCAAAGCGCTGATTGCCGCCGGTGCCGACGTCAACGCCAAGTCGCCGCAAGGCTGGACTGCGCTGGCCAAAGCCGCATACAACGGCGAAACCGAACGCGGCTATGTCGAAGCGATCGAGGTGCTGCATGAAGCCGGTGCATTGGTCGACGAACGCATATTCTTCGGCATTACGCCCTTGATGCTGGCTGCCGGCGGCGGCGACGCCTCGGTGGTGGAATGGCTGATCAACAACGGCGCCGACGTACTGACAGCGAACGAAGGCGGTCGCACCGCGCGCATGATGGCCGACGACAAATTCTACGTAGATGTGATCAACCTGCTGCACGAAGCCGAGCAACAACTCGGCGTTTCGGTCGATGGCTCATGTTCATCGACCCATGGCGTCACCAAGCCGCAAGTGGTCAATCTGTTAAAGCCCAACACGCACTAAACACTTGCCCGACTGGCGGAGCCTTAACGGTTGAGCCAGTCGATCAGTTCCTGCCACTGCTCAATGTCGCGCTCGGCGATATGGTGTGGCAAATCAAACAGGCTCTTGCCTTCAAAAGCCGCATTCACGTAATGCTGGGTGTTGCGCAGATGCGCCAGCACCGGCAACTTCTGCTGCGCCATGAACTGTTCCAGCGTCACGCCAGCACGGGTGCGCGCATCGACTCGCATCCCGACCACGCTGACAAAACCCTGTCCTTTGCGCGCCGCTTTTTCGGCATGCAGCGCGGCAAGAAATTCCTGGCTGGCACGAATATCGAACAGCGAAGGGCCAATAGGCACCACCACCTTGTGCGCCAGCTTCAGCGCACGCTCGAGGTTCTTGCCGTGCAGCCCGGCGGGTGAATCGATCACCAGCCAGTCGCTATGTTCTTTTTGGCCTTCTCGCAGCAAATCAATCTTCGGCAATTCACTATCGCGTATCGCCAACCACTGGCTCGCCGATTTCTGTCGGTCCAGATCGAGCATCGCCACACGTTGACCCTGCGACGCCAGATAGCCCGCCAGATTGATCGACAGCGTGGTCTTGCCGCTGCCGCCCTTGGGGTTGGCGACCAGGATCACGCGCGTGGCGGTTTTTCCACTCAAACTCAAAGTGCCTCGACGCTGTAGGTCACCGCCAGCGTATGCGTTTCACCCGGTGCCACGGTGACGAGGTTGTCCATCGCGTTGGCCGA
>JAAFGW010000238.1 GCA_010365175.1 Sulfuriferula multivorans
TCGAGCGACACAACAGGGACATTTCATCCACCAATTTCCTGCGTGCCGCTTTGGGAATGGATGGACTTCAACATGTTACGGTTACATAGCCTAATTAATCGGTCTTTATCCCGATTACCGTAACGACAACAATAGCATCTCGGTGCCAGTTCGGCCCACCTTAAGAGGAGATGCAACATGCAAAACACCCTTCCCACCCCCCCAACACTGCGCGTGCTGCGTGTGGATGCCAGCGCCCGCGTTGAAGGTTCGATTACGCGCCAGCTGGCCGATCTGATGATCAGTGGTTTACAAGAACGGGTGGCTGATGTGACGGTGACCCGGCGCGATGTGGCGCAAGGGCTGCCGTATGTCGATACCGCCTGGGTCAACGCCAACTTCATCGACCCGGCTTCGCGCAGCGAGGCACATCGCGAATCCCTATCTGGATCAGACGCGCTGGTGGCCGAGGTGATGAATGCGGATGTCTGGGTGATCGGGGTGCCCATCTACAACTTCGGCGTGCCCGCCAGCCTCAAGGCGTGGATCGACCAGATCGCCCGCGCTCGCCTCACCTTTCACTACACCGACCAAGGACCGCAAGGCCTGCTGACCGGCAAGAAGGTCTATATTTTGACGGCGACAGGCGGAACCGAGGTGGGCAGTGAGATCGACTTCGCCACGCCGTGGCTAAAGTTCGTGCTGGGATTTCTGGGTATCACTGATGTTGAAGTGATTGCAGCCGACCGCGGCATGATGCGTGGCGACGCTGCCCGCGCGCATGCGACCCTCCGCATCGACCACCTGCTGGCGCGCGACTGGCCAGCTCTCGCTGCGGCGTAATGCCCTGCATTCAACAGCCACAATGGAATATTCATAAGGAGTCAATCATGAGCACACGCACCATTCGTCAACGTGTTCCCGCCCTTGAAGTGACCGAAGGCGCGGGCGTCACCGTTCACCGCAGCATCGGCACGCCGGCCTTGCGCAACCTCGATCCGTTCCTGATGCTGGACCATTTCGGCAGCAACAACCCGGACGAATATATCGCCGGGTTTCCGGACCATCCGCACCGCGGCTTCATCACCTTTACCTACATGCTCGACGGCCACATGCAGCACCGCGACAGCATGGGCAACCAGGGTGAACTCATGCCCGGCGGGGTGCAATGGATGAAGGCGGCCAGCGGCGTGATCCACTCCGAGATGCCGCGCCAGGCCAACGGACTGATGCGCGGTTTCCAGCTTTGGATCAATCTGCCAGCAAACGAGAAGATGTCTGACCCGGCCTACCAGGAGTTTTCAGCGGGTACGATTCCGGAAGTGACGCTGGACGGTGCCCGGGTGCGGGTACTGGCGGGTGAGTTCAACGCTACACGTGGCGTCATCAACGACCCCTCGACCGAAGTGCTTTACCTCGACGTTGCGCTGCCTGCCGATGGCGCTTTCTCGCTGCCGCTGGATGCGTCGCGCGACGCCTTTGTCTATGTCTTCGAAGGCAGCGCAAGTTTGGCAGGTGACACCCTGGCCAAGCACACCCTGGCGACGCTGGGATCGGGCGACACGGTGGAAGTGGGAGCCGGCCCGGACGGCGCCCGCTTCATCCTGGTCGCCGGCAAACCGATCGGCGAACCCGTGGTGCAGTACGGTCCGTTCGTGATGAACACGCGCGAGGAAATCGAACAAGCGATGAGCGATTACCGGGATGGCAAGCTGGTGCAGACGCGGGCGAGCATGAGCAGCCATTAGTCCGCGCAGCATGCTCTTTTCATGCGCTATGGTTGAAGGGTCACTGAAAGGAGGATGCCATGCACACGCTGCTCAACGCCATACAACAACGCCATGCCTGCCGCGAATTTGCGGCTGGGCGGCCCGTTCTGGATGAGGAATTAGCCCTGATTTTGCAGGCCGGCCGTCTCGCACCTTCCGCATTTGGGCTGGAACCCTGGCGCTTTGTCGTCCGGTCTGGCACAACCGAAACGGAAGCCATCGCCCATGCCTGCTTCGACCAGCCTGCAGTCACGACTGCTCCGACACTCATCGCCATCGTGGCTTTGGTCGATGCGCTCGACCCGGATTCGGAATACGTCCGCGCCCGCTTCGAGGCTGAGGCGCGCGGCGAAGACACCGCACCCATTTACGATGCTTATCGGTCGCTCTACCACGCCGATACCATAGCCGCCTGGGCCCAGGGCCAGTGCCACTTCGCCGCCGCGCACATGATGTTGCAGGCTGCACACTTGGGGCAGGGTAGTTGCCCCATTGGAGGGTTCGATACCGATGCGCTGACAACTGCCCTGGCGATTCCATCTGGTGAAACGCCTGCGCTGCTGATTGCGTTGGGGCACTGCGCCAAAGACGCACCAGAACGATTACGTAAACCGCCAGATTGAATGGGATTAGATCCGGTTAAAACCCAAGTGCTGGTAATGACTGTTTCAACGCGTCCAGACAGGCGCCGTCAATCGCAGTGCCCTGCTCTTTCTCCATCATGGCGATGGCTTCAGGCACCGGGATCGGTCCGCGATACGGACGTTCGGCCGTAATGGCGTCAAAGATGTCAGCCACCGTGATGATGCGGGTTTCCAGCGGAATGCGATCGGCCGTCAATCCGCGCGGATAGCCTTTTCCGTCGAGCCGTTCATGATGGGCGGCCGCAACAAAAGCGAGCTCCGAGAAAATATTGAGCCGCGACAGTATCTGTTCCGAATAGGCAGCATGGGCCTTGACCTGATCCCACTCGCTGTCATCCAGCTTGCCAGGCTTGTCGAGCACGGCATTGCTCACTCCCAGCTTGCCGATGTCGTGCAGCAACGCGCCGCGGCGCAACCAGCGCACCCGCTCAGGCGGCAGGCCCAGCGTAGTGGCCACGGCTTCGGCATAGGTGGCCACCCGGGCGCTATGGCCATAGGTGTAATGACTCTTGGCGTCCACCACCTGGGAAAACGCTTCGGCAATCGTATCCAGCCGCTGCTCATCGATTTGGACCACCTTGGATGCTGGTTCAATTTCTTCGATACGCTGCTGCAGTTTGCAATCGCTCAGCCCTTCCCAGAATCCAGGCTGTAGCTGGACCGCCAGAAAGGCCGCCACCACTGCCGGATCAAACCAGGTGTCGATGCGCTTCCGCACCTCGTCCACCACCTGCTGCCTGCCCGCGGCCGAATGAAAAACCTCCACCACTTGCGACAACAGAGCAATTCGGGACGCGAGTGGAATGGCGTGTCCGCTCATGCGAGCAGGTTTGCCATTTCCGTTCCAGTGCTCGTCAAGGCAGCGAATGCCCGCCGCCACTTCTTCATCAAAGCCCAGTTGTATGGCGATATTCGCGCCGCGCTCACAACGGGTCGCAATCATTTCTGTCGCGAACTGCTCGCCGTTCTGCGCCAGGTTGAGAATCCGGCTCACTTTTTCATGCAGCGACTTGCCCACGCCCGTATGCGACAACACGAACTGGCTCAGTCGCACTACGCTTTCGGTATCCACCAGCTTGAAATCGCGCTTGACCTCGCGATCGTCGGTGCCATACAGCTCAAACAGGCGCGCCGCATTGCTGCTGCAACCGGCATCCTTCAGTAACAGGGTGTAATACAGATGCGACAGCGTCTCGCTATCCATACCCAACTGCCGGCCCACATGCATCCCCACCCAGCAGCAGCGCAGACTATGACCCGCGGGCAGGCCCTCGGTCAGATCGAGTGCATAACTAAGCGAACCGATAATGGACGAGAGTGATAACTCCTCGACCACGGGAAGCGGGGGTAAATCGAACGGGCTCATGGAGACGCGCACTCCTTGATGATGGATCTGTCTCGCCGCCTGCAAGAGGCGGTTGATATTCAAGGTATCGGCCGCACTCCTGCAATCTAAACCTTGGTACGACATTGTTTTATGTGGCCTGATCCGCTTGGCCTGGATAACCCCTGTAGCTGGCGGGTCGCACGCTCGTCGCCTGGCTTTAAAATAGCCCCATGAGCACACTTGAATCCCTCACCTTCGACAACGGCTTTGCCCGTCTGCCCGAGTCCTATTATTCGCGCGTCTGCCCGACCCCGGTGCCCGATCCCTATCTGGTCTGCCACAGCGCAGAGGCACTCAAGCTGCTCGATCTGGACGAAAGTGAGATCAACCGGCCCGAGATGATCGCAACCCTCGCGGGCAACCAGTTGCTGCCGGGAATGGATGCGCTGGCTGCGCTGTATGCCGGTCACCAGTTCGGCCACTTCGTGCCGCAACTCGGCGATGGCCGGGCGATTCTGCTGGGCGAAGTCAAGAACGCAGCCGGCGAAGGCTGGGAAATCCAGCTCAAGGGTGCAGGCCGCACCCCCTATTCACGTGGCGGCGACGGTCGCGCGGTATTGCGTTCGAGCATCCGAGAATATCTGTGTTCCGAAGCGATGCACGCGCTCGGCATCCCCACCACGCGCGCGCTCGCCATCATAGGCAGCGACCGGCCGGTGTATCGCGAAGATGAGGAAACCGCCGCGCTGGTGACGCGCCTCGCCCCAAGCTTTGTCCGCTTCGGCTCGTTCGAAGTGTTTTACTACCGCAACCAGATCGAACCGATTCGCGAACTGGCCGATTACGTCATTGCACGCTATTACCCGGAGCTGGCCAGCCGTGACGAACCCTATGCAGAACT
>JAAFGW010000239.1 GCA_010365175.1 Sulfuriferula multivorans
GCGAGACACAAGGTCAATTCAAGCATTTTGAAAAGCGCCCAAGCTAGCCGTAATCCAGTCAGTTTTGCGCCAAACAGAAACGTCGGACAAAAAAATGCCCGACTCTTTTGAGTCGGGCTGAGTATCCACCTTGGAGGGAGGATTGGAGGAGACAACACTGACGGCCGTTGCGGCAACATCAGCGTTATAAGTAGTTTCTAATATAACGGTATACCTGTCAACACATTCTTTCAAATAAATGCCTGATTACGCATTTTGTATCTCTGACGCCAGAGGGTTCAATAGATCACATTCACCGCTTCGGGCTTGAGCCAACCGCCCAGCGACTCCAGCAAACGGTCATCCAGGCGCACACGCCACTCTTCACCCAACCGCACTTTGCAGCGTGCATGGGGGGTGTGATATTCCACCCACACCGGGCAGCCACCTTCCTGGGCTTTATAGGGCGCCAGCAATTCGGCCAGTTTGCGGCCACTGCTGGGTTGGGTACTGCACTGGCCGTTACAGGCCAAACGCAGCCCCTGTGCAAAGCGGGTCCGCGCGCCAGCCAGGTCGTAGATGTGCTCTGCCGTCACCCTCAGTCCGCCGGAATAGTCATCACGATTCACCTTGCCCTCAATCACCAGCAAGGTGTCATCCTTCAGCAGGTGGCGTTGCTGCTCGTACAACTCGTTGAAAATCACCACTTCCACCTGCGCAGTCGCGTCGTCCAGCAGCAAAATCATCATTTTGCCGCGCCGCGTCATCTGGGTGCGCACCGAAACCACGATACCGGCCAGCATCACCAGATCGCGTGATGGTTCGAGGCTATCCAGCTGCCTTTTGGCGAAGCTGGAGACTTCGGCCAGATAAGAAGTGAATGGATGACCGCTGAAAAAATAGCCAAGGGCCGATTTTTCCTGCAACAACTGCTCCTGCTCCGACCAATGCGGCACGTCGATCAGGTCTTCGCCGCCGTCGAGCGCTTCGCCGAACAGCCCCACCTGGCCGCCGCTGCGCGCGGCACGGTCAGCGGTTTCCAGCGCGGCGCCGACTGAAGCCATCAGGCTGGCGCGGTGATCGTTGATCCGGTCGAACGCGCCGGCCTTGACCAGGGCTTCGAGCGTGCGACGATTCAGGTAGCGTTTGTCGACCCGCCGCGCCAGGTCAAACAATCCAACATACGGACCATTGGCCTCACGTTCGACGACGATCGCACCAATTGCCGCCTCTCCGCTGCCTTTTATCGCACCCAGACCATATCGGATTTCGGTTTTATTGACGGGTTCGAAGCGATAACCGGACTGGTTGATGTCCGGCGGCAATAGGGTCAGGCCATTGGCGCGACAATCCTCATAAAAAATCCGCACCTTGTCGGTATCCGACATTTCAGACGACATGGTCGCCGCCATGAACTCGGCCGGGTAGTAGGCCTTGAGCCAGGCCGTGTGATACGCGATCAGCGCATAGGCCGCCGAGTGCGACTTGTTGAAGCCGTATTCGGCGAACTTCTCCATCAGGTCGAACAGACGCTCGGCCACCTTGGTATCGGCCCCGCGCTTGGCGGCGCCTTCCAGGAAAATGGCACGCTGCTTGGCCATTTCCTCGGGCTTTTTCTTACCCATGGCACGCCGCAGCATGTCGGCGGCACCAAGGCTGTAGCCCGCCAGAATCTGCGCCACCAGCATCACCTGCTCCTGGTAGACGATGATGCCGTAGGTCGACTTCAGCACCGGCTCGAGATCAGGATGGAAATATTCGGGCTTCTGTCGGCCCTGCTTGCGTGCGATAAAGTCATCCACCATGCCCGAGCCCAATGGCCCCGGCCGGTTCAGCGCCATCAGGGCGATGATGTCTTCGAAGCAGTCGCCTTTCAGCTTCTTTTCCAGGTCCTTCGCCGAGCGCGATTCGGACTGGAACACGGCGGTTGTGTTGCCCTCGGCAAACAACCGGTACACCGCCGGATCGTTGAGCGGCAGGTCTTCGAGACGGAAATTCGCGCGGTCGTCATGGCGCTGCACAAAGCGCACCGCTTCGGCAAGAATCGTCAATGTGCGCAGACCCAGGAAGTCGAATTTCACCAGGCCGATGGCCTCGACGTCGTCCTTGTCGAACTGCGACACCGCCGAGTCCGAGCCTTCGGCACGGTACAGCGGGCAAAAGTCTGTCAGTTTGCCTGGCGCGATCAACACCCCGCCGGCGTGCATGCCAACGTTGCGGGTGATCCCCTCGAGCTTTTCGGCCAGCGGCAACAACTCGGCGAGCTCTTCCTCGTTCTTGGCACGTTCATCGATTTGCGGTTCTTTTTCGCGCGCCTCGGACAGCGTAATCCCCAGTTCGTTGGGCACCAGTTTCACAAACTTGTCGACGAACAGATACGGCAGGTCGAGCACACGTCCGACATCCCGCAGCACCGCCTTGGACGCCATGGTGCCAAAGGTGACAATCTGCGACACCGCGTCATGGCCGTACTGGTCCTTTACGTACTGGATAACGCGATCACGACCATCCTGGCAAAAGTCGATATCGAAGTCAGGCATCGACACCCGCTCAGGGTTCAGGAAGCGCTCGAACAGCAGGTCGTATTCCAGCGGATCAAGATCGGTAATGCTGAGGCTGTAGGCGACCAGCGAACCAGCACCGGAACCTCGCCCAGGCCCTACCGGAACGCCGTTATTTTTGGCCCAGTTGATAAAGTCAGACACGATAAGGAAGTAGCCGGGAAAGCCCATCTGGATGATGGTGCCAAGCTCAAACTCCAGCCGCGCCACGTACTCTGGCAGTTTGGCCGCGCGGGTTGCTTCATCAGGATACAACGCCGCCATGCGCACATGCAGACCTTCGAAGGAGCGCTGCCGCATATAGTCGTCGAGACTCATTCCTTCGGGCGTGGGAAAGTCGGGCAACATGCTCTTGCCGAGTTCCAGGGTGAGATTGCAGCGTTTGGCAATTTCCACGCTGTTCTGCAAGGCTTCAGGCAAATCAGCAAACAGCGCCGCCATTTCTTCCGGGGTCTTGAAATACTGCTCGGTCGTAAACAGTCGCGGACGGCGCGGGTCACCCAGCATCATGCCTTCTGCGATGCACACACGCGCTTCGTGTGCCTTGAAATCGTCCGGCGAAATGAACTGAATCGGATGGGTGGCCACCGAGGGCAGGTCCAATGCCGCGCCGACATCGAGCAGGCCATCAATCAAGCGTTCAGTGTGCGGTGCACCAAAGCGCTGCAGCTCAAGATAATAGCGTCCGGGAAACAAGGTGGCCCAGGCTTCGGCGGCAGTCTGCGCGGCGTCGCGCTTGTCGTCGAGTATCGCCTGCGCCACGTTACTGAAATCCCCGCCCGATAAGGCCAGCAGACCATCGGTGCCCTCTTCCAGCCACGCAGGATCAATTTCGGCGCGGCCACGATAATGGTTTTCCTGATAGGCCCGGGTAAGCAGTTCGCACAAACGGCGATAGCCTTCACGGTGCTGCACCATCAGCAACAGTCGCGAGGGCCGATTCCGGTCAGCCGCATTGCTCATCCACACATCACAGCCAAAGATCGGCTTGATGCCGGCGCCACGCGCCGCGCGGTAAAACTTCACCCAGCCGAAAGTATTCGACAGGTCGGAAAGACCCAACGCAGGCATGGCGATGTCGCGCGCGCGTTTGACCGCATCCCCCACCCGCACCAACCCGTCGGCGACGGAATATTCACTGTGCAAACGGAGGTGGATAAAGTGCGGATCGGTCATGAGCGGGCAACGAAAAATCTAAACGCTATTTTAACGCTGTCAGCTGTCGACCAAAAAACAAAAGGCAGCCGAAGCTGCCTTTTGTTGAGACAAACGCCGGAGTTATTCCGGTTCGCATTGGAATCGAGACGCGAAGGCAAGCCGAAGACAGTGCTGTAGCACAGCAAGGCGCAGCCGACAAAGTATCGGTTTCAATGCGGAGCGGAATCAGTTTGCGCGGCGCTTGAATTCGTTAGTACGGGTGTCGATTTCGATCATGTCGCCGATATCGACGAAAGCCGCCACGGGCAGTTCGTAGCCGGTGGGCTTGATGCGTGCAGGCTTCATGACCTTGCCCGATGTATCGCCACGCACTGCGGGCTCGGTGTATTCGACTTCGCGAACCACGGTGGTGGGCATTTCGACCGAGATTGCCTTGCCGTCGTAAAACACCACTTCCAGCGGCATACCATCGTCCAGGTAGTTCAGCGCGTCGCCGAGGTTGTCGGCTTCAATCTCATACTGGTTGTAGTCAGTATCCATGAACACATACAGCGGATCAGCGAAGTAGGAATAGGTGCAATCCTTGCGGTCAAGCGACACCATTTCGAATTTATCGTCGGCACGATAAACCGTCTCGGTACCGGAACCATTAAGCAGGTTCTTGAGCTTCATTTTGACGACGGATGAGTTGCGGCCGGATTTAGAGAATTCGGCTCTCACCACCACCATTGGGTCTTGACCGACCATCACGACGTTGCCGGCGCGGAGTTCCTGTGCGATTTTCATGGGTGTTTCCTGCTACTGGAGCGCTAAGAGGTTGAGAAAGCTCGCTATTTTAACTTGTTTTCGGCAAATTTCACCAGCGTGTCGGTCAGCCGCCCTGCCAACTTGAGTCGGTCGCGCCATGCACCCGCGTG
>JAAFGW010000240.1 GCA_010365175.1 Sulfuriferula multivorans
GTCGAGAATGAGCTGCGCGATTTCCGCCTCGGTGGCGCGGAGCTCCCAACCGATAAAAAGGCCCGTTTCATGCAGGTGCAGGAAGAACTGGCGCAACTGTCCGCCAAGTTTGAGGAAAACCTGCTCGATGCAACCAACGACTTTGCATTGTTCATCGACGATAGCAAGCTGCTGGCGGGTATTCCGGCCGACGCACTGGAAGCCATGAAAGCGGCGGCTGAAGCCGATGGCAAGCCCGGCTGGAAGATCACCCTGCACATGCCGTCCTATCTGCCGGTGATGCAATACGCTGACAACCGCGCGCTGCGCGAGCAGCTCTATCGCGCCTATGTCACCCGCGCCTCCGAACTCGGCAAACCTGAATTCGATAACACCGCACTGGTTTCCGGCATCCTCAAGCTACGGCGCGAAGCAGCCGTTGTGCTGGGATTCAACAGCTACGCCGAAGTCTCGCTGGCCGCCAAAATGGCCGACACACCGGCCGAGGTACTTAAGTTTCTCGACGAGCTCGGCGTGCGCGCCCGCCCCTCCGCCGAAAAGGACTTCCTCGAATTGCAGGCCTACGCCCGCGACCTCGGCATTGATGACCTGCAATCCTGGGACACCACCTATGCTTCTGAAAAGCTGCGCGTGACGCGCTACAGCTTTTCGGATCAGGAAGTGAAAGCGTATTTCCCCGAGCCGCGCGTGCTGGCTGGCCTGTTCAAGCTGGTTGAAACACTTTACGGCCTGCACATCCGGGAAGACAGCACTCCAGTGTGGCATCCCGACGTTAAGTTCTACACCCTCACCGACCACACTGGTCAACGTGTCGGGCAGTTCTACCTTGACCTCTATGCCCGCGCCTCCAAACGCGGCGGTGCGTGGATGGACGACGTCATCACCCGCCGGAAAAAGGCGGACGGCATCCAGACCCCGGTGGCTTATCTCAACTGCAACTTCTCCGGTCCGGTGGGCAATAAACCCGCGTTGTTCACCCACGATGAAGTCATCACCCTGTTCCACGAAACCGGTCACGGTCTGCATCACCTGCTGACACAAATTGAAGAGATGGGCGTCTCCGGCATCAACGGCGTCGAATGGGATGCCGTCGAATTGCCGAGCCAGTTCATGGAAAACTTCTGCTGGGAATGGGACGTGCTGAAGCACATGACGGCCCATATCGACAGCGGCGAGACCTTGCCGCGCGCGCTATTCGACAAGATGATCGCCGCCAAGAACTTCCAGTCCGGCCTGCAAACACTGCGCCAGATTGAGTTCGCCAGCTTCGACATGCACCTGCACGACGATTTCGACCCCAACGGCGACCGCACCGCGCTCGACCTGATCAACGAGATTCGCCAGCAGGTCGCGGTCCTGATCCCGCCGGCCTATAACCGCTTCCCCAACAACTTCTCGCATATTTTTGCCGGCGGTTATGCAGCGGGCTATTACAGCTACAAATGGGCGGAAGTGCTGTCGGCCGATGCCTACGCACTGTTTGAGGACGAAGCCGAAGGCTATGGTGGCGTACTCAACCCCGAAGTCGGCCACCGTTTCTGGAGCGAAATCCTCGCCCAGGGTGGCGCCCGCCCGGCACTCGAATCGTTCAAGGCCTTCCGCGGCCGCGAGCCGACCATCGACGCATTGCTGCGACATAACGGTATGGCATGAACGTGGTTGTTGCCGATTTATCGGCTTTACAACCACGATCTACCCTTTATGCCCTCTGGGTGCTTGCGGGTGGAGCGTGGTTGTTGCCGCATGAGATTCCACACCCGCTTCAGCGCATAGTGAATCGAAGTCCCTTAGCGGGACTTTCGGTGTCTAATGGTCTCAAGCAGCCCGATCTACTATGGCCTGCTCCGTACGGGTAAAGCTTCTCCCTGATATAGCCGCTATAGCTGTTGGTAATGACATATCGGGAGTTTCATATGAAAGCAGGCTTCATCATGGCCGCGGCATGGCTAGCCGTGGCAAGCGCGCCACTATCAGCGGCTCAACTGTATCAGTGGAAAGATGCACAGGGCCAAACGGTATACAGCGACCAACAACCCCCACCCAGCGTCAGAAATTCTCAGCAAAAGACCTTTAAGGGCAGCGTCATCGAAGTCGACGAATCCTACGCCACCAAAACCGCACGCGAGAAAAACCCGATCACCCTGTACGCCAGTGCGTGCGGTGCCCCCTGCGACCAGGCGCGGCAACTGCTCACCGAGCGTGGCGTGCCCTTCAACAACAAGGATCCGCAGGCCAGCCCCGAAGCCCAGGCCGAACTGCAAAAGCTCACCGGGCGTTTGAGTGTGCCGGTGCTGGTGGTCGGCAGCGACAAGGTCGACGGGTTTGAAACCGGCCTATGGCAGGCTGCTCTCGACCGCGCCGGCTATCCAAAATCCGCCCTGCCCGGCCGCAAGCCGGCTCCTGCAGCCGCGCCCGTACCGGCGCCGGCTCAGTAAGGACAGCGCGACCGCCCTAAAGGACGCCCGCGCTGAAGTTCCGCAAAGCGGGATGGCGTCGTATGCCTACTTGCCTGCCCTAAAGCATTCTTTTCAATACCCCTTGAGGGGTACTCCGATCCACTATGGGCTAAAGGCCATGTGGAATCGTATGCGCTACACTCGGCGGCATGAAACTTGCCGCCTGAACTCGGCATTGATGTTTCATACGATCTCATAACCTCTCAAAAATTCAATAATACTCAACCATAACAATTAGTTATGATGTCACATCGTCTCATCTGGTCCGAGAAAGTTTCTTGAAATCTTGAACATTTGGGGGCACCATTGGGGGCCTCGTAAGACAAAGGCCCCCAAATGCTCACCACGCTGAAAGTCAAAACTGCCAAGCCGCAGGAGCGCGCCTATAAGCTCGCGGACAGCGGCGGTCTGTATCTTTTCGTCCAGCCCAACGGCTCAAAGCTCTGGCGCTACAAATTCCGTATCAATGGCAAAGAAGGCAAGCGCGCGCTGGGCGCCTTTCCCGAGGTTGGTCTGGCGGAAGCGCGAAGCTTGCATGCCAATGCGCGGCAGTTGGTTGCACAGGGCATCAATCCCGCTCAGGCGCGACGTGACGAAAGGATCACCGAGGCGAAGAAGCAATTGGAGCGTGACAAAGGGGTATTCGGCACCGTTGTCGAAGATTGGAGTGCGGCGACGAGTGCAGCTTTGCGACCATCCACGGTGAAACAGCGCCAACGTGAAATCAACAGCGACTTGCTGCCAAAGCTCAAGGACCGCCCTATCGGTGGTATCACGCGCCTGGAGTTGACTGCGCTGCTGAAAGGCGTTGAACAGCGTGCGCCCGAGGTGGCACGCAACCTCCGCAATTATTTGTGGGGCATATTCGAGTACGCCATCGATTCGGGGCTGATTGATGACAACGTAGTGCCGCCCGTGCGCGTGTTAAAGAAACGCAACAAGAAAAATCATCCGGCCCTGTCTGAAAGACAGGTTGGCTCTTTTCTGCGGACGTTGGATGCCAACACCAAAATCAACGAGGAAACACGCATCGCAATGCTGTTGATGTTGCTGACCGCTTGCCGCAAAGCCGAAATCATCGAGGGCCGATGGGATGAAGTGAATTTGGAAGGTGCCCAGTGGGAGATCCCAGCGGCCCGGATGAAAGCCAAGCGCGCGCACTGGGTTCCACTGACCCCACAAGCCGTGGCGCTGCTCACCCGCCTGCGCACTCTCGTCCCAGCCGACCGCGAGTATTTGTTCCCGAACCGGGTGGACCCGCGCCGGCCGATGGCCAATCGCAGCCTGAATGCTTTAATGGAGCGGCTCGGATTCGGTGGCGAAGGTACGCCGCATGGCATGAGGGCCGCGTTTAGTACGTACTTCAATCGGACCGGCGGAAACATCGACGTAATCGAGCACTGTCTGGCCCACGTTCCAGCAAATGCGGTGCGCGCGGCCTACAACCGCCATGCGTACCAAGATGAACGACGCACGATGCTCCAGGAATGGGCTGGCCATCTGGACCGGCTGCGCAACGAACGCGCAAACTCCGAGGACGAATCCGTTATTGTCGTCAAAACGGCCGAAGACGTGTCCAATCGCGACGCAAAAGCGAAGCCTGGCCGCGTTTCAATGGTTTCGACAAAAGGCGTTCTGCCTGTGGATGCCAAGACCAACGCACGACTGGAAATCGGTGGCACAAGCCCGCGCAACAAGCGCGCTCGACTATCCAGAGCGCTCACCGAATAGCTCTTTGATAGCACTAGATCACGGGAAGGCCATGACATGACTGCATATTCCAGTGAATTCCGCCACCAATTCTGATTCATAACAGCCGCCACTCATTTCAGTCCAAACCAGCCACATGAAACAACAGCCTCATCCAGTCGGCGAATGTCTCATTGCTGCCAGGAGCGGCCGATCGAACTGGTAGCCCTAAACGGCTGGAGGTCGGTGCGGACCTTCAACGATCAAGGTAAGGGGGCTGGATGGAAGCGAGCGAAAACCACAGTAAGCCAGCTCTGCTTGACCGCAATGAGAGTTACGGCAAATCAGGGGCTTTTAAAACCTCACCCACCCGGGTCTGTCAATCTAACTGTGTAACTGAGTCATTTCACTGCAATGCTGAGACCGGGACGCGGTCTTCGCCGAACAGAATCTGGAAGGTTTGCA
>JAAFGW010000241.1 GCA_010365175.1 Sulfuriferula multivorans
GCCGAGCATAGCGTGAGCCATGCCTTTCATGGCCTCAGCCTGACTTGGCAATCGCCGCGTCCCCTCACGCCCGCGCTGGCTTTGCATGTCCGTCTACTGTCGCAGCTGCTGGGCTTTTTTTATGCTGCCAAGGTGCGCGAACAAACGCTCCGCGAACAGGCCTACAGTCAGGCGATACACGATACCGGCGCACGTCTGACCCACGACGTGAAGAACATCCTGCAGTCGATGAAAACCCTGATCGCTGCCGCGGATACGTCGACGCCTGAGGACGGCGAGCGTTTGCAAGCGCTGATGAAGCGCCAGCTGCCGCAATTGGCCGCGCGGCTGTCACAAACCGTCGACAAACTCAAGCAACCCGCTGAAATGGATGCCGCCAGTGTTGCTGCAAAAACCTGGTGGAAGGCATTGCAGACGCGTTATGAACACGATGATGTGCAGTTTTTTGCAGACACAATTGATGACACGCCCCTGCCGCAGGACTTGTTTGATAGCGTAATCGACAATTTGCTGACCAACGCCTTGCGCAAACGCCAATCCGAATCGGCAGTGGCAATCGAGGTGCGTCTTACTCTGAATCCTCTGGTCAGTCTGACCATCACCGACAGCGGCGCATCGGCGCCCGAGCATGTGGCGCGCAATCTGTTTCTGAGCCCGGTGGCATCGGATTCCGGCCTGGGGGTGGGCTTGTATCAGGCCGCACGGCAGGCTGCACGGTCGGGGTTTCGCCTGGAACTATCCGACAATCAGGCAGGGCGGGTGGCATTCCGCTTGCAGGCTACAGGCAGCCCGTAGGGCATACGCGCGGAAATATTATGTAATAGGGAATCCAGACCAGTAGATCATCGAATTCACCGTTCGGATCGCCCGGCTTGGCAGGAATACGGCTGACAAAGCGATTATCACCATCCTGGTTCTCCTGCTCATTCTGGCCTGATGGCGCAGCCAGTGTGTTGCCGTTTACATTGAGCGCACCCCATCCGTTGGAACCATGTGACACGAGAACCACTGGCACATCGGCGGCAATCGCAGTGGTGCAGGTATGTGAACTGCATATCTGGTTCCAACTGGGAACAGGTATTACGCTGTTGCCGAACCCTGGATCATCGTTGCTGACATCAGTGTTCGTTGCATAAAGCAGACGGTTGCCCCATGCATCCTGCGCGCCTGCGCCAAGAGTCACCCATGGCAGAAATCCAATTTGCTGTGGGCATTTGTGGGCGGTGCGTGTTTCTTCGATTCCATCGCCATTCGTATCGGGACATGGGAGATACGGCTTATTGCCTGTTGTTGTTTTGTGAGTCATCGCATAACCAATGATTGCTTCGCGGGCCTCTTCAAGTGTCTTGTTGGTTTCCGCAATCCGCCGTGCTTGAATTTGTGCCGACAGGGGCACGGCCAGACCACCAATCAGGATCGTGATGATTACCAATACGATGGCCATCTCGATCAGGGTGAAGCCACGTTGGCTTGTCATGGAGTGGACTCCTTTGCCGCAGGTTCGACCTGACTGGGCGCTTGGGGTCGCAGCACTTGGTAGGGTTCAAATACTTTTCCGTTGGCGCGAATCTGGCCCGGCTTAAGCCCGGTCACGCTGGATGCCCCTACCTCGGCCTTGCCGTTGACCCAGCGGGTGGATTTTCCATCCGAGCGGATGACAACACCGTCAAAGCGCAGTGGTGCCGGGGCACTCATGGCTGGGCGCTGTTTCGTGCTGGGGCGTTGTGTCTGCTTGTGTGCACGCGCAGATTCCAACTGGGCACGTTGAGTCGGCGTGTAAAACAGGCGCCCCAATTCGATCGGTTCTGCCTGGCTGGCTGGGCTTGCCAACAGTGAAAGCGGGATAAGCCAACACATCATGAAAACGCGCCACGTGATCGCCTTTCCGACCGAAATGGCAAACAGGCCATTGCGTAGGTCGCGATTCGACAACACGCGTTGTACTCTCATGAGCCTCCTCCTGTTTTTTCTGCAACGGTATACCACTGAAGTTCACATTCGGCCTGCATGTGCGGCTGATTTAGGGCTTCGAAAGCGAGGGTGCCCTGCATGGTCAGACTGCAGCCCGAAACCCGAACCACGCCGGAAGCACGCGCCTTGAGCGCAGCCAAAAAGCGGGGGAGGTCGGTCTCCACCAGCACGGGGAATATTAACTTCATGTTTGTCTGGCCAAGCGCTAACCCCTGTGCAAGGGCGGGCGGTGAGGCCATGCGCGGCGTGAGTCGATAATCCAGGCCGTAGAGGCCTGCGTCGCGATTGGCATTTTGTGCGGCCTCGATCCAGGCCAGACGATCTTCGGCGCCGATAAATCCGCGCACCGCCAGCGCTTGATAAGCGTTCAGGTGGGTTGCGATCAGTTGCTGCTGTTGGCGGCTGCGGTCAAGTTTCTGGCGCGCGGAATTCAGCGCAATGTTTTCTTGTCGCAATTCGGCTGCAGCGTTTTGCGCCTGATTCCAGCTCCAGAGTGCGCCCCCTGCTGTCAGCACGAACGACACCAGCACCAGTAACATGGAGAGCTTGAGAACGGCAAACGGTGGGCGTTTCATGGCGGCGCCTCACGGTAGGTCAGACTGAGGCCGAAGCGTACTTCGGGCGCTTCGGCCGTATCTGGGCCAAAGGTTTTACCGGACAGGGTGCTGCTGGAATCGGCATTCACCGGGCTGCTGCGCAAGCGGACCTCGAATACGCCGGGGACTGCCTGCAGGCGGCTTATGAATCGTTCGATGCGTTGCATGGCGGCACGGTAGTTGCCGTCGAAAGTCGCGAGTGAAGCGTCGATATTGACATTGATCTGACCTGAGGGCGTGAGCGTATCGTCGACCCATTCCAGCGTGTTCAAGGTGATGTCTGGTGCCGCATCCATGGCCTGCCCGACTGCGGCGAACAGTCCCATGGCGTTGGGCTGCGGGGCGTCAAGCTGGCGTGCCAGTGTGACGGTCTGTGCCAGTTGCTCGGGCGCGGCAGTTTGCACCGGAAATGAAGCCACAATAGTTTGATGGCGGGCATTGTTCTGCTGGCGCTGCTGGGCGAGTTGCTGGGTTTGGTCGTTGAGGTCTTGAGCCTGCAACCAGTAGGCAGAGGTTATCCCCACTCCCAGCATCGCGATGAGTCCGGCAGCCGCATGCAGGTTGCGCCGCCAGCGAAACTCGGTGTGCCGCTGCAACAGTTCGGGTGGCGCCAGATTGAGCTGGATGGCTTCGCCGGCAATAGCGGCCAACGAGGCTACTTCTGGGGTAGCCGCCAAAAAATCTTCAGGAATGCGTAACGCATGTCCTAGCGTTGAGAGTTGTATCAGCCGAGTGCTGAACGCAGGATCGGCATTGAGCTGCGCCCGCGCGCTGTCCAGTTGTCCACTGGGGTCGAGCAGCAAGACGTGCAGGCGTGCTTCGCGCGGCAGGATGCGTTGACCCGTGAGATAAAGCTGCGTTTTGGCTATTTCATCGGCGGCATTGCCCGGCAATTGCGTTGGCGAGTCGCCGCCGATCAGACGAGAAAATCGCAGCATGCCATCGTGGTAATAGGAAAGTCGCAAGCTGCTGTTAAGGCGACAAGCCAGCAGGATGTGCGTTTCCTGAACACGCAGCTTGACCAGTAAGTGCTGGCAGGCCTTTGCCAGTGGGGTGATGCCAGACAACGGCACTTGCGCACGGTGCAGCACGGATAGCCAGGGCATCAGCCAGTCGGTATCGGTCAGGGCGGCCAACAGGTAGCGATCGTCGCGGCGGCCCGTAGTTTCGCGTTTTTGCAGCCACGCGCCGGTAAAGCGCGCATTGCGAAACACCTGCTTGAGTTTGCGCGCGAGCAGTTCGTCGCGTGAATGCCCTTGTACGTGGGGCATGATTTCGCTGCGGTAATCTTCGTCGACGGTGTCGACGACCAGCAACACCGGCAGGCTGGCATGTTTTTCAATGACCTGCCGGAAAGCTGCCAGACCTTTTGCGTTGTCAGAAAACTCGCCCAGCCAGTGCATGTGGCCCGGACGCCAGTCGAGCACACCGATCTTGTTGGGTGTGGCAAGCAGAATGAGGCGGTGGTTAAACATCACAATGGCAGATTCCCGATCAGGTCGTAGATGGGCAACAGTACCGAGACCAAAATACCACCGAGCAGAATGCCGAGAATGGCAGTGAGCATGGGCTCTAGGACTCTAAGACCATTTTCAATCGATTCGAGCACTTCCCGGTTATAGAAAAAGGTCACGTTATCCAGCGCTTCATCGAGTGCACCGGTCGTTTCACCTACGCGCAGCATGCGGATCACCAGCGGCGGAAACAGCGCCTGCGCCTGAAAGCTTTCGGACAGCCCCCGACCCTCTGAAATTTGCTGCGCAGCGCGATGAATGCCACGGGCAATCACCCGATTACCCGCTACCGCCTCACCCGCGCGTAACGCGTCGAGTACCGTGACGCCCGAGCGGTACATCATCGACAATGTGTTGGTAAAACGTGACAGCACGATCTTCTGCACGATGGGCCCGATAATGGGCAGCCGCAATTGGGCGTTGTCCCACCATTCGTGTCCCGCCTCGCTCTTTTTTACCCATAGCGGCAATCCCACCCCCAATGCGAGTGCCAGCAACAGACCCACCAGCCAGTATGA
>JAAFGW010000242.1 GCA_010365175.1 Sulfuriferula multivorans
CCAGTGTTATTTGCCGCGCGACCCGTGTTTTGAGAATGATTTCACCCTGCCCATGCATGGCCTGCACCGCATTGCGTGCAACGTTGAGCGTAGCTTGGATCAACTGTTCAGAATCGGCATGAATTTCAGGCAGACTGATGTCGTAATCGCGCCGCAATGCCACACTCGGCGTTTCAGCCAGAATCAAGCTCCGAACCCGCTCGAGTACTTCATGAATATTAACCGCACCAAAACGGGGCATCCGGTGAGGGGTTAACAATCGTTCCATCAGCGATTGCAGCCGGTCTGATTCCTTGATGATGACCTGTGTGTATTCGCGCAGTGACTCGCGCGGTAGCTCGTGCTCCAGCAATTGCGCGGCGCCGCGAATGCCGCCTAATGGATTCTTTATTTCGTGCGCGAGATTGCGCAAGAGTTCGCGATTGGCTTCCTGCTGCAAGCGCGCCCGTTCCAGCCTGGCTATGCGCAACTGTGGGTCCGCCGCACGCATCTCGACCAACATGGCATGAGGAGGATTGTCTAGTGGCGTAACACTGCACCCGACACGCAGGGTGGGGTGCCCACCCATCATGAGGTCGAGTTCGTACTCAATGACCACTTCCTGTTCGCTGCGTGCAGTCTGTATCGCATTCAAAAGCTCGGGACTACGCGCAAACGCCTTTAATACATCTTCCCCAACCAGAAGCGCACCAGACACGCCGAGCAAGGTCTCTGCAGCGGGATTGATGAAGACAATGCGGCCGTCCGCATCCAGCACCAAGGTGCCGGTAGACAAACAATCGAGTCCGGTAAAGTCTGTTGGAGGAGGCAGCGACATACTCATACACGCATTAGAAGCACTGATTGTGCCAGAGCGTGGCTGTTGAAGCTTTAGCTTCTTTAGTGCGTGGTTGTTGCCGACTTGTCTGCTTTACAACCACGGCCTCCCCTTTACGGGGACAACCACGGCCTACCCCTTGCGGGTGGAGCGTTGTTGTTACCGATTTAGGGGTTTAACAACCAAAGCCTACTTCCTGCGGATAGCGTGTTCCGGTTGAATAACAGGGTCCACATTACTGCATGTCAAGCCAAGTGATTACTTCAGATTAGCCAATTCGCGTTGAATCGAGGTCACGTTCTGCTCATGTTGTTCCAGCGTGGATTGCAGCTTTTTGATGCGATTGAGATAGGTTGAATCAGTCGAGCGTTCACCCGTCTGCACGCGCTCGCCCAATTGCAGCTGCCGACGCGCCTCGTCGGCATTACGGCGCTCGCCGCTAATTTCATCCAACAGTACCTGGCGACGGATATCGTCGCGGTTTCTTTGGGTGTTGGGGTCAATACGTGGGAAACCAGCTGGACTGGGATTGTAGGAAGCCCGTCGGGGCGCACGGCTCGCGGCCGAAAGCGGCGTGGGGGCGCCGGGAAGATCGATACGCTTGGCACCCTTTTTATAGACATCGGTAAACGTCACCTGACCATTTTCGTCGACGTATTTGTAGATTTCAGCCTGCGCGGGCGCAGCCAGGATCAGGCACAACAGCAAGGAATAATGATTGATTTGCATGGCTTCAAGTTTTACGTTCCCCTTGGATAACGGACAAAACAAGACAATCTTGACCATGCATATGGGGACTGCTCTGACAAGACGGAAATAAAAAGGGCGGCCGAAGCCGCCCCATTGCATCAGGTGCGTACGCGATTACAGTGAGTAATACATCGCAAACTCGGCCGGATGCGTGGTCATGCGGAACTTGGTGACCTCCTCCATCTTCAACGTGATGTAAGCGTCGATCATGTCATTGGTGAACACACCGCCGCGGGTCAGGAACTCGCGATCCTTGTCGAGCTCGTCCAGCGCCATGTCCAGGCTGTGGCAGACCTTCGGAATCTTCGCGTCTTCTTCCGGCGGCAGGTCATACAAGTCCTTGTCCGACGGATCACCGGGGTGAATCTTGTTCTGAATGCCGTCCAGACCCGCCATCATCAACGCAGTAAAGCACAGATACGGGTTGGCCATCGGATCGGGGAAGCGCATTTCGACGCGGCGTGCTTTCTCGCTGGCTGCAATCGGAATACGGATCGAAGCCGAGCGGTTACGGGCCGAGTAAGCCAGCATCACGGGCGCTTCGAAACCGGGAACCAGACGCTTGTACGAGTTGGTTGACGGGTTGGTGATCGCATTCAACGCCTTGGCGTGCTTGATGATGCCGCCGATAAAGAACAGGCTCATTTCGGACAGACCTGCGTAGCCGTTGCCGGCAAACAGGTTCTTGCCGTCTTTCCACAATGACATGTGGACGTGCATGCCGGAGCCGTTGTCGCCGACGATGGGCTTGGGCATAAAGGTCGCGGTCTTGCCATAAGCGTGCGCGACGTTGTGCACAATGTACTTCAGCATCTGCGTCCAGTCGGCGCGCTTGGTCAGCGTGCTGTACTGGGTGCCGATTTCGCACTGGCCGGCGGTGGCTACTTCATGGTGGAACACTTCAACCGGGATGCCGGCTTCTTCCAGCGCGATCACCATGGCAGCACGGATGTCCTGCAGGCTGTCGACCGGGGGCACAGGGAAGTAGCCGCCTTTGACGCCGGGACGGTGACCGGTGTTGCCGTTTTCGTACTTTTCAGCTGACGACCAGGACGCTTCTTCGGAATTGATTTTCACACCGCAGCCCGACATGTCGTCGTGCCAGGTAATGGAATCAAAAATAAAGAACTCGGGTTCCGGACCAAAGTAAGCGGTGTCCGCGATCCCGGTCGACTTCAAATAGGCTTCAGCTCGGCGCGCCACCGAACGCGGGTCACGCTCGTACCCCTTGCCGTCGGACGGCTCGATCACGTCACAGGTCAGAATCAGGGTGGACTCGTCGAAGAAGGGGTCCAGCCAGGCCGAATCGGGATCGGCTTTGAGCAGCATGTCGGAAGCCTGAATGCCTTTCCAGCCAGCAATCGACGAGCCATCAAACGGGTGGCCGTCTTCGAACCAGTCTTCGGTCACGAGGCGAGCAGGAATGGACACGTGCTGTTCCTTGCCGCGGGTATCGGTAAAGCGCAGATCGACGAACCTGACTTCGTCGTCCTTAATCATTTTGATCACATCGGCCACGGCCATGCTGAATCTCCTCAAACTAGTAATGGAATGAATTTACGATGTTGCGTGTTGCACGGTTGGGTATACAAATCACCTTAAGGGTATATAGCAGCAACCGTGCCATGCAAAAAATCGAGCCTCGAGCATTGTGCCACAAGGCCTGCACGGCAAGATAGTGTGTAACCTGCTATCGATTGCGCACCAATTTATCGCATGCACGTATTTTTGCGCACCTTTTTGGTGCGGATTGCATCCGGGTGCGAGTTTCATATACTGAACCGACGATAGAGGATCCATCATGGGACGCATCACCGAACTGCTCGACACCGCTCACAACCGCAGTCAGGCGAATGCTTGGCCGTTTGTCGGCGCACTGTTGCCGCACGAGGCCCATGAATTACTCCAGCTTGCCCCAGGTGCACGCTTAATCGACGTACGGGCACGCGCGGAACTTGAGTTAATCGGCACCATTCCAGATGCCGTGCATATCGAATGGCAATCCTGGCCCGGGTGGACACTGAATCCACACTTTCAAACCCAACTGATCCAGGCCACCGACCCGGAATCGCTGCTGATTTTCATCTGCCGCAGCGGCCATCGCTCGTATCGAGCCGCAGCTGCCTGTGCTGAAGCCGGACGTGGCAGTTGCTACAACGTGCTGGAAGGCCTCGAAGGCGATCTAAACAAAGCCACCGGCCATCGTAACGAACTCAACGGTTGGAAGCAGCGCGGTCTTCCGTGGTCGCAAATCTGATCGTTTGTTTGATAATTTAGAGCCTGTAACGAAATAAATGGACATTTGGCCGCCGGATTGGGATGCGAAGCCAGGCGCGGAGTGGGCCGTGTGGCGAGCCACACAAGCGATTCGCAACGACGCAGCGCGTCCAAGCCCAGCGAGTCAAATTTTCCTGTTATTGAGGAACAGGCTCTAAGTCTGCTGTTCAGGCTGTGGTTTTCCATGGCGTTGTTCGTAGCCCGCCTGGCCTCGGTTAGAATGCGCGTGATTCCGAGCGCTTGCCATGACCGACCGTTACGCTGTATTCGGGCACCCGATTGCCCACTCCAAATCCCCGCAGATCCACACCGCATTTGCCCGCCAAACCGGGCAAGACATGGCCTATGAAGCCATTCTTGCCCCACTTGATGGCTTTGCCGAGTGCGTCGCGCAATTCGTCGCAGCCGGTGGGCGCGGCGCCAACGTCACGGTGCCGTTCAAGGAAGAAGCGTTCAAGGTAGTCGATCACTTGGAAGATCGCGCACTTGAGGCGGGCGCCGTCAACACCCTGATAGTTCTAGCTAACGGAAAGATTCTGGGCGACAACACGGACGGTGCGGGCCTGATCAACGACCTTCAACGCAACCTCGGCTATACATTAACAGGCAAACGCATCCTGCTGCTCGGCGCAGGCGGCGCCGCGCGCGGGGTCATGATGCCACTCCTGAGAACGCAGCCCACTTTACTGGTGCTGGCTAACCGAACCATCGAAAAGGCCGAAGCGCTGGTCATGCATTTCAGCGA
>JAAFGW010000243.1 GCA_010365175.1 Sulfuriferula multivorans
CGCGGTCAAGGTGGTCTTGCCGTGGTCAACGTGTCCAATCGTGCCTACGTTTACGTGCGGTTTGGTCCGCTCGAACTTTTCCTTAGCCATTTCAAGTACCCCTTATTTTTCCACACGAATGATGCGGCTCATCAAAATTGACACACCGACAACCGCTCTACAAAAAACTGGCCAGCCGTTTGTTTCGCTTGGCGTTTGTTTAAACAAGACAGCCAAACGGCAAACGACCAACTTTAAATCTGGTGCCCGCGGACAGAATCGAACTGTCGACCTCTCCCTTACCAAGGGAGTGCTCTACCTCTGAGCTACGCGGGCGCAAGGTTTTGACAATTCACACATCAAAACAAAAAACAGTACAACTGGAGCGGGAGAAGGGAATCGAACCCTCGTCATAAGTTTGGAAAACTTCTGCTCTACCATTGAGCTACACCCGCTACGTCCTGCTCATACAAAATCTGGTGGTGGGGGAAGGATTCGAACCTTCGAAGGCAGAGCCGTCAGATTTACAGTCTGATCCCTTTGACCGCTCGGGAACCCCACCTAAACGAAGCGCGGAATTATAGGGGTTTTCGGGACCCCCTGTCAAACTCCATTACAAGATATTTAGCCGACTCAGACGTTAAACAGGAAGTTCAGGACATCGCCATCCTTAACGATATACTCCTTGCCTTCGGCGCGCATCTTGCCCGCCTCCTTGGCCCCCTGTTCGCCCTTACAGGCAATAAAGTCCTCAAATGCGATGGTTTGTGCCCGGATGAAGCCCCGTTCGAAATCGGTATGAATTGCCCCGGCCGCCTGCGGGGCCGTATCGCCCTTATGGATGGTCCAGGCACGCACTTCCTTCACGCCTGCCGTGAAATAGGTTTGCAGTCCGAGCAAGTCGTAAGCAGCACGAATCAATCGGTTCAGCCCCGGCTCGTCCCACCCCAACTCTTTCAGATAGTCCAAGCGATCTTCCGGCGACAATTCCTGCAAATCTGCTTCCAAAGCCGCGCATACGGGCACAACCGGCGCGCCCTCCTGCCCGGCAAATGCGATCAGCGCGTCGAGCATGGGATTGTCGTGGAAGCCATCTTCGCTGACGTTGGCAACATATAGCGTCGGTTTAACCGTCATTAGACACAAAGGCTTGATTGCCAGCAGGCCCTCAGCATCCAGTCCGGCGGCACGCGCGGGGCGACCTTCGTTGAGTGCGGCGAGCACCGGTTTCAACGCAGCGACCAGCTTTTGTGCCTCCTTGTCCCCCGCCCGCGCGGTCTTTTCTGCACGCTGCAAGGCTTTTTCGGCACTTGCGAGATCAGCCAGCGCCAACTCGGTCGCGATGGTTTCCACATCCGACAGCGGGTCAACCTTACCCGCTACGTGAATCACGTTTTCATCTTGAAAACAGCGCACCACGTGGCAAATCGCGTCAGTCTCGCGGATGGTAGCCAAGAACTGGTTGCCCAGGCCTTCTCCTTTGGACGCACCCGCCACCAAGCCGGCAATATCAACGAACTCCACGATCGCCGGTACGACTTTCTGCGGTTTGATGATTTCGGTCAGTTGTACCAGACGTGCATCCGGCACCTCGACCACACCGGTATTGGGCTCGATGGTGCAAAAGGGATAGTTTTCCGCCGCAATCCCCGCTTGGGTCAGTGCATTGAAAAGGGTGGATTTGCCGACGTTGGGCAGACCGACGATACCGCATTTGAGGCTCATGGATTTTCCTGGAATTAAGGACTGTCAGGTTTAGGTTTGGTGTTGGCACGCTGGATCGCTGCGTTCCACTCGCCTCGCTCGATCAACGGCCACACATCAATCGCGCGTTCGATTGCGGATTCAATATCGGCCTGCTCTTCACGACGCGGCGGTTTCAGGACGTAGTCGACGACTTCATTACGGTCACCCGGATGGCCGATGCCGATGCGCAGCCGCCAGTAATCCTGCGTGCCCAGATGCGACGTGATGTCTTTCAGACCATTGTGCCCGCCCATGCCGCCGCCAAATTTGAGGCGCAACTGGCCAGGAGGGATATCGAGTTCATCGTGCACCACCAGAATTTCGGCTGGCTCAATGCGATGAAACCGCGCGAGCGCACCGACTGCCTGGCCCGAGCGATTCATGAAGGTTTGCGGCAACAGCATCCAAACGCTTTTTGCGTTGCGCCCGACGAGGCCGTGAAAACGCGACTCCGACGCAAGCGACGCTCCCCAAGTTTGCGCGAGACGCGCGCAAAACCAAAACCCGGCATTGTGCCGGGTTTCTTCGTAGTCGCGCCCCGGGTTACCGAGGCCGACAATCAAACGGGGGGTAATGAGGCTTGATGCTGTCATGCCACACCCGGCGCGCAATCCGAAACGGACTGCGCATCCGGATTACTCCTTGGGTTCAGCCGGTGCAGCAGGTTCAGCCGCAGCTTCTGCAGGCTCTTCGGCCACAGCAACCTTGGGCGCACTGACTGAAGCCACCGCCGGATCTTCATGCTTGATATGCGCAACCAGTCCCACTCCCTTTGGCAGCACCAGTTCATTTGCGTGGACAGCACCACCCACTTCAAGCTTGCCCATGTCCACTTCGATAAACGCAGGCAGATCACGCGGCAGACACTCTATGTCCATCTCAGTAATGATGTGGTGCGGCTGGCCGCCGCCGGTCTTCACACCCGGACTGGTTTCAGCGTTCACGAAGTGCAACGGCACCTTGACGTGAATCATCTGGCCTTTGACGACACGCTGAAAGTCGATATGCAACACTTGCTGCTTGTAGGGATGCCACTGCGAATCACGCAGCAGGACCGATTCTTTGGCGCCATCGACATTCAACGTCAGCACTGAAGCGTGGAACGCTTCCTTGCGCAGCGCGTGATACAGCGCGTTGTGATCCAGCTCGATTTGAACCGGACCCGCTTCACCACCGTAGACGATACCCGGGACTTTACCGGCGTGACGCAGACGGCGGCTCGCACCCGTACCTTGCAAATCACGCTTGGCAGCAATAACTTCGATTTCCATGTTGCTTCTCCTAAAAAACCTGCTTGATAATGCATCGCCGAAAAAGGTCAATGCATGGTTAAAGCCCCCGCGACCAGGGGCACTCGACCAGATCACTCCATGAAGAGCGAACTGACGGAATCTTCATTGCTGATGCGGCGGATGGTTTCCGCCAGCAGCTCAGCCACCGACAGTTGCCGGATTTTTGCGCATGCGCGCGCATCGTCGCGCATCGGAATGGTGTCGGTTATCACCAGCTCATCCAGTGCGGAATTCGTCACCCGCTCGGCTGCGCTACCGGACAGCACCGCATGGGTGCAGTAGGCCATCACCTTTTTGGCGCCGTGTTCCTTTAGTGCATTGGCCGCTTCACACAGCGTGTTGGCGGTGTCGACCATGTCATCCATGATGATGCAGGTGCGGTCTTTTACGTCACCGATAATGTGCATGACCTTGGCCACATTGGGCTTGGGGCGCCGCTTGTCGATGATTGCCAGGTCGCACTCGAGCCGCTTGGCGATTGCCCGTGCCCGCACCACTCCGCCCACGTCAGGCGACACCACCACCAAATCGGGGTGATTGCGTTTCCAGATATCACCCAACAGAATCGGACTGGAGTAGATGTTGTCGACCGGGACATCGAAGAAGCCCTGAATCTGGTCCGAGTGCAGGTCCATAGTCAGCAGGCGGTCGATGCCGGCGACCTGCAACATGTTGGCCACCACCTTGGCGGTAATGGCGACCCGCGCAGACCGGGTGCGGCGATCCTGGCGCGCATAACCGTAATACGGGATTGCAGCTGTGATACGACCCGCTGAAGCGCGCTTCAGTGCATCGACCATCACCATCACTTCCATCAGGGTGTCGTTGGTCGGCTGACAGGTGGACTGCAGCACGAATACGTCCTTGCCGCGGACGTTTTCGAGGATCTCAACCATCACCTCGCCATCGGAAAAGCGCGAAACCGTAGCGCGCCCGAGATGGATATTGAGGTGCCGCACCACATCGCTGGCAAGACGCGGGTTGGCATTGCCGGTGAACACCATCAAGTTGTCTATGGACACGCGAGTCTCCGACGGCGCGGATTTTAGGCCGCTACAACAACAAAAACAGCCGCCTCGGGCGGCTGTTTACTTAACTGGCTGGGGAGGTAGGGATCGAACCTACGAATGTCGGAATCAAAATCCGATGCCTTACCACTTGGCGACTCCCCACTACTGGGTAAAACTCAGGCTGGGTGCTTCTCAAGTCTCAAGCGCAAAAATCATAAAGCGGATGCTTATCAAGACCTTGCGCCACAAAACCTTTCATCGTTCCGGGCAATTGGCGCAGCACATCACGTGCTGCGTCTTCCGCTCCAAACGATGCAAACACGCAGGCACCCGATCCGGTCATCCGAGCTTCGCCATATTGCGTCAGCCATGCAAGATGACGAGCGACTTCTGGGTGGCAATTGACAACCACGGGCTGCAGATCGTTATGACCCATGCCTGCGGAAAAGGGCGCTATTTTGAGGGGTGGCGTGTTGCGTGTCAATTCCGGCATAGCAAATATTGTTGCGGTAGCTACCTGCACGGGTGGTGTCAACACCACATACCACGCTGG
>JAAFGW010000244.1 GCA_010365175.1 Sulfuriferula multivorans
TGCGCTGACCTCGGATTCGCTGTGTCCCCGCAGCGGTATCACGCGGCGCACACTCAATTGGCCGTGAGTAAGGGTGCCAGTCTTGTCGAACACCAGGTCAGTGGCGCGCGCGAGGGTTTCGAGTGCGTGGCCACGCGTGGTCAGCAAGCCCAGCCGGGTGAGGCGGCCGGTGGCGGTGGTGAGCGCGGCGGGGGTGGCGAGGCCGAGCGCGCAGGGACAGGTAACCACCAGAATCGACACCACAATCCACAGTACTTTCGATGGGTCGATGGCGTACCAGACGAGTCCGACTGCAATAGTGATGATCAGCAGCAGGCCAACGAACCAGGCAGCGGCACGGTCAGCCAGTTGGGCGAGGCGCGGCTTTTCGGATTGCGCGCGGTCAAGCAGGCGCACGATGGAAGCCAGCCGCGTATCGGCACCCAGTTTTTCTACTTGCACCACCAGCGGACTGGCCTGGTTGAGGCTGCCACCGACCACGCGTGAATGCACCGTCTTGGATACCGGCAGCGATTCGCCGGTCAGCATCGCCTCGTTCACTGCGCTGTCGCCCTCGATCACCACCCCGTCGGCGGGGAGTGTCTCGCCCGGACGCACCAGTACATGGTCGCCAACCGTCAGCCGCGCCACCGGCACCTGTTCCTCGTCGCGCGCCGGCCAGTTGGGCAGCCGGGTGGTGGCGGCGGGAATGAGCTTGACCAGTTCTTCCACGGCCGCCCCGGCACGGCGGCGTGCGTTCATTTCGAGGAATCGCCCGGTCAGCAGCAAAAAGACAAACATGGTGACCGAGTCGTAATACACCTCGCCATGTCCGGAGAAGGTGCTGACCACGCTGGCGAGGAAAGCGGTTCCAATGCCGAGTGCAACGGGGACATCCATCCCCAGCATGCGGCGTTTCAGATCGCGCCAGGCGCCGATGAAGAACGGCCACGCCGAATACAGCACCACCGGAATCGTGAGTACGAGGCTGGCCCAGCTCATCAGCAACCGAATTTCATCGGTCATGTCGGTGGCGGTATAAGTCGGCAGCGCGTACATCATCACCTGCATCATGCCGAGACCCGCGATGGCCAAGCGCTTGATCGCGGTGTTTCGCTCGCGTTTGTAGATGTCGTCGGAACGGCCCGGATCGAACGGGTGGGCGATGTAGCCGATGTCGGACACCGCTTTCAAAATCGCCGACAACTGAATGCGGCTGTTGTCCCAGCGCACCCGCGCGCGTCGGGTGGCGTAGTTGATCTCCACCGACAACACGCCGGGCAGGCCGGAGATATGGCGTTCGTTGAGCCAAATGCACGCCGCACAGACGATGTTCTCCAGGATCAATGCGGCCTCGCGGATGTTTTCCGATTCAACTCTGACAAAGCTTTCCTGAATTTCCGGCAGGTCGTACAGCCCCAGTTTGGCGAGTTCGGTTTCAGCCTCGCGTGGCGTGGCGGGCAGGGCAGTGCGGTGGGTGTAATAGGCGCCCTGGCCACTATCGATGATGGTTTGCGCCACGGCCTGGCAGCCGCGACAGCAGCTCAGTTGGGTCTGGTTTTCGAACTGGATGGGATAGCGTGCGCCTTCCGGCACCGGTAGGCCACAGTGAAAGCAGGCTGCAAAAAAAGGGGCGTTCACGAGTCCAGGAGAGTGGCTCATAGAACGCCCCACAGGAGGACGGTACTGCGCGGCAAAGTCGGGATAGAGGTCGAACGTGCCGCCGTCCTTAGGGGAAATGCGTGATCAGAAACGGAAGCCGTAACCGATGCCCCAGACCACCGGATTGATGTCCAGGTTGGTGAGTTTGACGCCATTAGAACTGACGTCGGTATCGATCCAGATTTTTTTGACGTCAAGGTTGAGATAGCCATTTTTGGTTACTTCGATGTCCACGCCTGCCTGCAAGGCACCGCCGAAGCTGTTTTTACTGACGGAGAGGCCCGGTGCGAGATCGACATTATAGAAGCGGGTGTAGTTTACGCCTGCACCCACATAAGGCTTGATCGTGGGCGTGGGGTTGAAATGGTACTGCACCGTCACGGTAGGCGGCAGGTGGTTCAGTTTGCCGACGCTTACGCCACCTAGCGTGACTTCGTGGCGCGCAGTGGCGAGAATCAGCTCTACGCCAATGTTGGGTGTGACAAAATAAGTGAAATCAACTTCCGGCACCCATTCGCTGGAAACATCAAGCGGCAGGCTGGAACTGGCATCCGGTTTGATATCGATGGCGCGAACACGCATCATGAAATCGGCTGCAAGCACCGTAGTGGGCAGAGCGGCAATTAGGGCAGCAGTAATAAGGGTGCGTTTCATGGTCACGACTCCTGTCAAAGAATTTAAGATGATCAAATCTTAATATGAAGCGTTAGTGGCGGCAAACACTTTTTGTATCCGCTACCATGGCTACATGCGCAAACGTCTCCAAAAAGCCACATTTTTTCCGCCGGTCGAAACTGCGCTCAAGGACCCCAATGGCCTATTGGCGATGGGAGGCGATTTGTCGCTTGAGCTTTTGCTGGACGCTTACCGGCACGGCATTTACCCATGGTTCAACCCTGGCGAGAGCATCCTGTGGTGGAGCCCAGACCCACGTATGGTGTTGGTCCCGGATGAAATACGGGTGACTCGCTCACTGGCAAAGCGCATCCGTAACGGGGGGTTCGAAGTGCGGATTGATACCGCCTTTGCTGACGTGATGCGTGCCTGTGCTGCGCCAAGACCGCCCGCAGGGCGAGTGTCTGGCGGCGTACTCCTTGCGGGTGCTGCACCGCGAGTCGATGCTACCGGCACCTGGATTTCGCCGGACATGGTGGCGGCCTATACACGGTTGCATCTGGCGGGTTATGCGCATTCGGTGGAAACCTGGCACAACGGTGAACTGGTGGGCGGCTTGTATGGCGTGGCGATGGGCCGCATGTTTTATGGCGAATCGATGTTCAGCCGCATGCCCGATGCCTCCAAGGTGGCGCTGGTACGGTTAGCGCAACAGTTGCACCGCTGGGGGTTTGGATTGATCGACTGCCAGATGGAAACCGAACACCTTGCAAGCATGGGCGCGCACACGGTGCCACGCAGTGTGTTTACAGCACGGCTGGCGGACTTGGTAAACTTGCCCCATCAGCCTGGCCCCTGGACTTTTGATGCACTTGACTGAACCCCCGCTTCAACGCATTCAGTTTTATCTGACCGCACCTTATGACTGCAGCTATCTGCCGGGTCAACAGGCGCGCTCACAAGTGGCCACGCCTACGCATCTGATCGACGGCGGTGCCTATAGCGCGCTGATCCGCGCCGGATTTCGTCGCAGCGGTCAGTTCACTTACCGCCCGCACTGTGAGGCATGCCAAGCCTGTGTGCCGGTTCGCGTCAAGGTGGACGAGTTCGTGCCTAACCGCACCCAGCGTCGCTGCCTCAAGCGCAACCATCATCTTGCGGCACGTTTTTTCCCGCTGGATTTCAAGGATGAGCATTACGCACTCTATCGCGCCTATCTGGGCAGCCGCCATTCCGGAGGCGGCATGGATAAAGACGGTCCCGAGCAATACACGCAGTTTCTGCTGTCGTCCAACGTTGACACGGTGATGGTCGAATTTCGCGATGGCGAGACGCTGGTCATGGTCGCGGTGATCGATCAGGTCGAGAACGGCTTGTCAGCGGTTTACACTTTTTTTGACCCCGCACGCGAGCAGGACAGCCTCGGCGTGTATGGCGTACTGTGGCAGATCGAACTGGCGAAGCGGCTGGAAATTCCCCATCTCTACCTCGGCTACTGGATCGGCGAAAGCCGCAAGATGGCCTACAAGAAACAGTATGGTCCACTCGAAGGCCTGACCGACGGATGCTGGCAGGTGCTCGACGCATGAGGCGCTGGGGCGTGCTCGTTTTAGCGGTACTGTTGCAAGGGTGTGCGCTCACCGTCAGCAACCCGCGTGCACTGCTGCCGATCGACAGCTTTGTTCCGTTGGCCAGCGATGCGCGCGTTTGGGTCGAACCGGGTTTCGAAGCGTATGGAGAGCGGGTGGCACGTGCGCTGCCCGCCGCCATCGCCCAGGTCGAGGCCGCGCATTACCGTGCTTTTGCAATCACGCCGCGGGTGTATGTATGCGGCAGCGCAGAATGTTTCAGTCGCTATGTAATGACGCCCCGGCTCTCCGCCGCCGTCGTTCCGGACAATCGACTCATCCTTTCGCCCAACCTCAATGGTCGTGAAAACCATCGCCTGTCTTCGCTACTCACCCACGAGTTGGCGCATCTGCATTTGGGGCAGCGTATTGGCCACTACCATAACAACCTGCCGGTCTGGTTTCACGAAGGCTGGGCTTCATTGGCAGCAACAGGTGGTGGAGCCGAATACACGTCTGACGAACAGGCCTACGAAGCGATTCGCAAAGGACGTCGGGTTAATCTCACCGTGCGCGACACCTACGACAAACGCCATCGCGCGGCTGCATCCGGGCTCAGCATTCACGAGTTCTATCGGCAGTCCATGCTGCTGGTGGGCTGGCTCAAAGCGCAGGACGAAGCCCGTTTTCGTGATCTGGTGCTCGCCATTCAGAACAACGCCGACTTCGACATCGCCTTCTG
>JAAFGW010000245.1 GCA_010365175.1 Sulfuriferula multivorans
AAGCTGCCGGGGATGCAGTATCAGGAACGATCAGGAACGCAGGCGATCGCTCTGGCGCTTGAGCGCTTCGGATACGGCTGCCAGCACCCCGCTGGCGACTTCAGCCAGGCGATCACTGGCGGTGCTCACCGTATCGCTTAACTTCTCACGACCGGCTTCGGTCGTAGCCTTCACACCGCTCGCCATTTGTTGAAGTCCCTCACGCACCTGTTCACCGGTTCGGGTTCCACTGTGTTTCAGATGTTCGCTCAGTGTATCCAACTCCTCTTTCAGCTTGCCGCCCGACTGACTGGCTGTCTGCTTGAGGGTATCGACAAACTGGGTTTCCAGATCGCGCAATTGTTCCAGGCTGGCTTTCAGTTCATTGTTCTTGAATTCCCGCCCGTGGTCCGCTGCTTCGCGCAAGGTGTAGGACACTTTCTGGGCAGCGCTGCTGACAGCATCATCCAACCCCGAAACCGCTTGCTTGAGCCCCTCCTTCATCTCACCGCCACGCTCAACGAGTCCACTCCCGACGCCGGAGGTAATCGCACCGACGATTTCACGGAGCTCCCTCAAATTCATCCTGCGTTCGTGCAGTGCGCGTGCAGTGAGGTCGCGTACCCGTTCACGCAGGTCAGGCTCTGAAGCCGCAGCCGCAGCCGCAGCCGCAGCTTCATCCCGCCATTGCGTGAGTTGTGCATTTTCGGACATACTGGGTTCGGTTGTAGCTGTCTGGAGTGTGTCATTCATGATGAGATCCTCGGAATCAAGATTCGTAGAAATTAGCCGCTTTAGTTATCTAACTATAGAGCAGATTGTCATTCCATGAAGCCTGTCGTATCGCTCTCTCTGCTGGCCTTGCTGCTATTGACGCCTCCCGTGCAAGCCAACGCACCCTCCGAAGACATTCCCATGTATGCCGTCAGTCTGATTGGCAGCCCATATCGGTTGGGCGGCATAACGCCCGAGACCGGACTCGATTGCAGTGGTTTTGTCGGTCATGTATTCAGGCAAATCACTGGCATCGTGCTTCCGCATCGAAGTCTGGATATCAGTGAAGTCGCGCAGCCCCTTGAACCTGGCGATCTATTGCCCGGCGACCTGGTCTTTTTCAATACGCTTAATCGCGCATTTTCCCATGTCGGCATATACCTGGGCGAAAACCGCTTTGTGCATGCGTCAAGCAGCCGCACCAATAAAGTGATGGTATCCAGTCTCAATGACCGCTACTGGCGCACCCGGTTTGATGGCGCAAGGCGGGTCGTTGCTCCTGATGAACACGTATCTTCGGTCATTCCCCTTGAATGACAAAAAACTGACGCACCTCGGGCGCAGCCTTCTGTCGGTTTTTGCCCTGCTGTTTGCGTTACTTACCCCAAGCCACGCAGGCGCGCAGTCTGATATCGACCTCAGCATGGAAAGCGCGCATAACGTCAACGAAGGCGTGCTTAAGTTTCTGGAAAAGGCCCCCACCAAACCAGTACACCATCACCACAACCAGATCTTGATCGACCAAAACAGCTTGAGCTCCGGCTGGGTCAGCTTGAAGCAGTGCCACACCCACCTTGACCCCGTGCCACGCGCCCAAATCACCTTTAGAGAAGGCTTTGTTCGCGACCTCAAGGTGGACATTTCCACCAAGATTGAACAAGCCTGGATTGAGGGCGCCAGCGTACAACTGACCAACGTCGAACCCGGGGCACGCCTGTGTCTGTCGGCACAGATCCGTGCTTTTCGCGACACGGGAAACGGGTATTTCAACCTGACAAATGGACCCTACATGCGAAAATTTCTGGATGGTTATTATCCGATGCGGGTAACACTGGCAATCGACTATCCACCCCAGATGCTGGAACTGATCGATATTGCGCCGCAGGTACAACCCGGCTTCAAGATCGATACCCACAAGGGTGCTATCCGGATAGACACGGTGTTTGAGGGTGAATTGCAAACCCTGATTCAATTTGAAAAGCTGTAGTGGCAGTCCCGCAAACACTCAAGTCAACATAATTCATTTGGGATCTTTGTTATAGAACTCCGTTATTGATAACGGTTCTCATTTAATGTAGTATTCCTGAAACAACTTCTTTCAGGATATGACCCTAATATGAAACCGACCCAATTGCTTGCAGCATACGTACTTTGCGCAACGGCCCTACCCGTGCTGGCCGAAGAAGTCGTGGTGTATTCCGCGCGCAATGAACAACTCATCAAACCACTTTTTGATGCCTACACTCGCGACACCGGCGTGCAGATCAAATTCATCACCGACAAGGAAGGTCCGCTGATGGCGCGCCTGAAAGCGGAAGGCCACAACACGCCAGCCGACGTGCTACTGACTGTTGATGCGGGCAATCTGTGGCAGGCATCAGAAGAAGAATTGCTGCGCCCGATCCAGTCGAAAATCCTGACCACCAATATTCCGGCGCACCTGCGTGACCCTGGCAACGAATGGTTCGGTCTGTCGGTGCGCGCCCGCACGCTGATCTACAACACCAGCAAGGTCAAGCCTGCCGACCTGTCCACCTATGAAGACCTGGCCAACCCGAAGTGGAAGGGCCGTCTCTGCCTGCGCACCTCGAAAAAGGTCTACAACCAGAGCCTGGTGGCGATGATGATCACCGAGTACGGCGAGGATAAAACCGAGGACATGGTGCGCGGCTGGGTCAGCAATCTGGCCACCTCACCCTTCCCCGACGACACCAAGGCAATGGAAGCGGTGGCGGCCGGGCAGTGCGATGTCACCCTGGTTAACACGTATTACTACGGCCGGCTGATGGAAAAGAACCCCAATCTTCCGTTGGGTATCTTCTGGCCGAACCAGAACCTGAAGAACAAGGCCGCCGGTGTGCACGTCAACATTTCTGGCGCCGGGGTCACCCGCAATGCCAAGAATCCGGCTGGCGCACAGAAACTGATTGAATGGCTTTCATCCAATAAGGCGCAAAATCTGTTTGCCGACGCCAACCTGGAATACCCGGTCAACCCCAAGATTGCACCCGACAAAACTGTGGCAGCCTGGGGTGGATTCAAGCAAAATCTGATCAACGTGAAAGAAGCTGGCAGCCTGCAGGTTCAAGCCGTAAAATTGATGGATCGTGCGGGCTACAAGTAAGCCGGCTTAACCCATGAACTGAATGATGTTGATCCATGTTGTCGGATAACCTTGACGTACCCTCAAAAACGCCCTCAGCGGGCGTTTTTGTTTGGCCGCGATTCAGCGGCTGGATGCTGCTTGCGCTGATGATTGCCGCGCTGGTGCTGGTACCGGTCGCGGTCACCTTCTCTTCGTTTGCCCATACCGAAGGTGACACTCTTGCGCACCTCACGGAATTTGTACTGCCCGGACTAATAGTCAATACCCTGTGGCTGGTGCTCGGTGTGGGAATCGGGGTCAGCGTATTGGGCGTTTCCCTGGCTTGGCTGGTAGCGATGTGCGAATTTCCTGGCCGCCGTCTATTCGACTGGGCACTTCTGCTGCCGCTGGCCCTGCCCGCCTACGTCACCGCCTTCGTCGCCATCGGTCTGCTCGATTTCACCGGCCCGTTGCAAACGGCACTGCGTGAAGCCTTCGGGCCAATGAAGCTGCCTGAAATTCGTTCGCGTGGGGGCGTCATTCTGGTGATGTCGCTGGCACTTTATCCCTATGTTTATCTGATCGCAAAAAACGCGTTTTCCACCCAAGGGGCCATCGCACTGGAAGCGGCGCAATCGCTTGGGCTATCGCGAACTCAAGGCTTCTTCCGGGTGGCATTGCCGATGGCACGACCCTGGATCGCTGCCGGCCTGATGCTGGCATTGATGGAAACCCTGGCCGATTTCGGCACCATGGCAATCTTCAACTACGACACTTTCACCACTGCCATCTACAAGGCGTGGTATAGCCTGTTCTCCCTGCCTGCTGCGGCGCAACTCGCCTCTATCCTGATTCTGTTCGTGCTGGTTGCGGTGGTTTTCGAGCAACGCTCGCGCGCAAAAATGCGCTATGGCGCGGTGGGGCGCAGTGCCGCTTCACGCCGCATTAAGTTATCGCCCGCCATGGCAACGCTGGCTTTCTTTTATGCCAGCACTGTCTTGGCCATAGCCTTCATTATTCCAGTCACCCAGCTTGCACTGTGGGCACGCGAGGTTATGACCGACGATCTCGATAGCCGCTACTGGGCCTTTGCCTGGCATTCCCTGCTGCTCGCCGGCATGGGCGCACTGATGGTGGTGGGCATCTCGCTGTTGCTCGCTTATGCCGGACGCCGGCACCCCAGTAAAACCATGATGTGGACGCAACGCCTGGCCACCATCGGCTACGCGTTTCCTGGCGCGGTGTTGGCAGTAGGGCTCTTCATACCGGTGGCATGGCTGGACAACTGGCTGATCGACACTGGTCGAAACTGGTTTGGGTTCGACGGCCACGAAGTGCTCAAAGGCACGCTGCTGGTGATGTTGCTGGCCTACCTGATACGTTTTCTTGCGGTGGGATTCGGCCCCATCGAAAGCGGGCTGCACCGCATCACCCGCAACGTCGATGAAGCCGCGCGCAATCTCGGTACCGGCGCGGCCGGCCTACTGACCCGCGT
>JAAFGW010000246.1 GCA_010365175.1 Sulfuriferula multivorans
AGGAAACCCATGAAAGCCCGCGTCAAACTCATCGAAGGCGTCAGCTTTGTCGGCCAGAGCGAATCCGGTCATAGTGTCGTCATGGACGGCGCGCCCGAATCGGGCGGCAAGAACCTGGGGGTACGCCCGATGGAAATGCTGCTGTTGGGGCTGGGTGGCTGCTCCGCTTTCGATATCGTTCACATCCTGCGCAAAGGCCGCCAGCAAGTCACCGACTGCGTCGCAGACATCGACGCCGAGCGGGCGGATGCAGACCCCAAGGTATTCACCAAAATTCACGTCCACTTTACTGTCACCGGCAAGGGGCTCGATCCCAAGCGGGTCGAGCAGGCGGTTCACCTCTCAGCCGACAAATATTGTTCGGCCAGCATCATGCTCGGCAAATCAGCTGAAATCACGCATGATTTTGAGGTTGTGGTCGGATAGCAGAAATAAAAAGCTGGCCGGGTCAAAAGCCCGTTTGTTTACTCATGCACCGTTAATGAATCACGTCCCAGTTCAACAAAAGAAGCCGACGCGAAAGCGTGGACGATTTCTGCAACATGATCTTTCACTATTACCTCAAGCTTGTCGTTCGCGATATTTCCCGTTGAAACCAATAACAAGCTTGCTGGACGCCCCGTAATCATAAAAGACTGTACGAAGTCATCATCCTTGGTCACAACAATGCGCTGCTCACGCTCTGCCACATTCAGGATTTCGTTGTCAGTGGTCCGGTTTCCCAGCGGAAGATCAAGTGTATGCAGCGCATCGTAGCCTGCCTCCGTCAACCACTCACAAAATCGCCTGGGTAACTGGGCATCAACAAGAAACCTCATGCGGCGAAGCGATCCATCCGCTTAACGTGCGCCAGTCTGGCAGCAAACGCCAGCGCGGCCATCACATCCTCGCGCTCCAGGTCTTCATAGTCAGCCAAGATCTCTTCCGTCGTCATCCCTCCCGCCAGCAGTTCCAACAAACTTTCGACGGGATACCTCAAACCACGGATACAGGGTTTTCCATGGCAAACAGAGGGGTCTAGCGTAATGCGTTCAGATTGATTCATCCCCAGCTCCGGTTGACTTTAGTCGAGTTTAAGTCGGGCCTATCGACAATACCAGCTTATTTGACTACGCCTGAGAACCTTTAAAACAGACACTCGACCTCGCTTCGTTGACCCGAGTGAATCGGGCGGCAAAAACCTGGGGGCACGCCCGATGGAAATGCTGCTGGCTGCTCAGCGTTCGATATCGTTCACATCCTGCGCAAAGGCCGCCAGCAAGTCACCGACTGCGTCGCAGACATCGACGCCGAGCGGGCGGATGCAGACCCCAAAGTATTCACCAAAATTCACGTCCACTTCACGGTCACAGGCAAAGAACTCGACCCCAAACGGGTTGAACAGGCGGTGTATCTGTCGGCCGACAAATATTGTTCGGCTTCTATCATGTTAGGCAAGTCAGCCGACATTACCCACGACTTCGAAATCGTGCCGAGCTAGTCACAAAAAAAGCAGCCGAAGCTGCCGTTTTTATATTGCACCCGTCAAAAATAAAAAGCGGTGCATAGTGCCGCTACTCAGCGCAGCGTGATTCCGCCGGCACCGAACAGTCCGATCAGACCGATGACGATCAAATACAGCGCGACGATATAATTCAACAGCCGTGGCATCACCAGGATGAGGATGCCGGCAATCAGCGAAATCAGCGGGGTCAGGCCTAAAGTCATGGCAATGTCTTTTCAAGTTGGGGAGGGACGGAGTGTGCCATTGTTTTCCTGCCGCCGGCAAGCCGCATGCGTTACCGCCACCTGACCCCGCATCGCATTATCAAAGGCCAAAAAAAACGGGCACCCGAAGGTGCCCGTTTTTATTCACGCGTTTTAAGTCAGCTAATGCCGAATTAGAACTTGTGGATCATGCCCAGCGAGATAGCGCTTGGGTCCTGACCAGCAAGGCTAACCAGGTTGTCGCCGTGGCCGCCGCCGCCCATGGCGGAGAACTGTGCGCCTGAGTCGTTTTTGGTCTTGGAGTAAGCAACGTAAGCCTGCGTACGCTTGCTCAGGTTGTAGTCATAACCCACAGCGTACATCTTGGCGCCGGTAGAAGCAACAGAACCATCTTCGTCGCTAGCCTTGTAGTACTGAGCCTTGATCTCGCCATTGCCGAGCTTGTAGCCAGCACCCACGCCCCACACGTCGCGGTCAGCACCGTTCGTACCGCGCTGGTCTTCGGACTTGGAATACAGCGCAACCAGTTTCAGGTCGCCCATGTTGAAGCCAGCACCCAAACGCATGTTGGTTTCGTCGCCGGTAAAGCCGACGGGGGGAACGGCAGGAGTTGCCAGGTTGTTGCGCTGGTAGGTTGCGCCAACAAACAGCGGGCCGTTTGCGTAATTGGCGCCAACGCTGTAAGCGTCGTTGTTATTGGTCGCGGTGGCACCGGTAGAATCGAAGTTGGTCGAGTAATGCACGTTAGCGGTAAAACCACCGAACGACGGGGTGTCGTAGCGGACGCCGTTGTTGAAACGCTCTTCCCAAGCATTGCCACCGGTGCCGGTCGTTGCATTCGAGCGCAGCACGTTACGCGAATCGCCAATCTTGTTGTTGAACAGGTCCAGCTTGCGGCTCAGCTGCTTGGTCGGGGTATCGAAGTAACCCAGACGCATGGTACCGAAGCCACCGCTAAGGCCGACAAACGTATCGCGCTGCGAATTAAAAGCGCCACCGGTGCTTCCAGCATCACCATTGATTTGCGACTCGACCTGCCAGATTGCATTCAAACCGCCACCCAGATCTTCGCTGCCCTTGAAACCAATGCTGGAAGCATTGCTGGAAACGTTGGTGCCACTGTCATTGCCATTATCCAGATAGTCGACCGACATGTGCAGGTTGCCGTAGATGTCAACGTTGGAGGTTGCTGCGAAGGCGGGGGCTGCGAAGGCGGTAGCGATCGCGATTGCCAGAATTTTTTTCATCTATATCTCCTTGGATTGGAATAAAAGCTTGTTCAAGCTCTGCAGAGCCGTCCTACACGTTGGTGTGCTTGTTGGACGTGATCGATTATCCAGACTCCGGGCTGTGCAGCAAGAAAAGTTGTTGTTTTTTCTACATCATGGCGATGAAAGTGTTGTTTTGTTGCACTCAAACCACAGCCAGGCCCCGGTATTACTGGGGATTGCATATACCGGCACAGCCCACCCACCAAGGCTCCACGGTTCCGTGGCCTGGGTTTAGGTCAATACCCTGCCCCACGGGTTATATTTACCAAGACACACTCTAAAATATACGCATTTAATCCCGAGGAGACACCATGCGCTGGGAACGAGGACGTCGCAGTGACAACATTGAAGACCGCCGCGGGATGCGCGTCGGAAAGAAAGGCCTGGCCAGCGGTGGCATCGGGGCGATTGTGCTGACGCTGGTGGCGATGTATTTCGGGGTGGACCCCTCGGTGCTGCTGAATCAGGCGGACAAACTGTCGCCCACGCAAACCGAACGGCACACCACGTTCAGTCCGGAAGAAGAACGCCTGAAGGAATTCATGTCAGTGGTGCTTGCCGACACCGAAGATGTGTGGGGGACGCTGTTCCGTGGTTCGGGGCAGCCCTACACGCAACCCAAGTTGGTGTTGTTTTCGGGCTCCGTGCAATCGGCATGCGGTTTTGCCGAGGCGGCGATGGGCCCGTTTTACTGCCCGGGCGACCAGAAGCTGTATCTGGACATGCGTTTTTTCAACGACCTGGCAAAGCGTCATGACGCACCGGGCGATTTTGCGCAAGCTTATGTAGTGGCGCATGAGGTGGGCCACCACGTGCAGACGCTGTTGGGTGTGTCGAATCAGGTGAACACCGCACGCCAGCGCGCGGGCGAGGCCGAAGGCAACGCGCTGCAGGTGCGGATGGAACTGCAGGCCGATTGTTTTGCCGGGGTGTGGGCCCATCACGCCAACAAGGCACGGCAGATTCTGGAGCCCGGCGACACTGAAGAAGCGTTGGCCGCGGCCGCCGGGGTGGGCGACGACCGCCTGCAGAAAAAAGCGCGCGGCTATGTTGTACCGGAATCATTTACCCACGGCTCGTCGGAACAGCGGATGCGCTGGTTCAGCCGCGGCATGCAAAGCGGCGAACCGGGCCAGTGCGACAGCTTCAAGGCGACGCAGCTTTAAGTCACATGCAGATATGGGTGGATGCCGACGCGTGTCCGGTGGCGATCAAGGAGATTCTGTTTCGGGTGGCGGAGCGGGTCAAGTTGCCGCTGACGCTGGTGGCCAATCGGCTGCTGCGAGTGCCGGCTTCGCCGCATATCCGCGCGTTGCAGGTGCCGATGGGGTTTGATGTAGCCGATCGACACATTGTGCAGGTGGCAGTGGCGGGCGATCTGGTGATTACGGCGGACATTCCGCTGGCGGCGACGCTGGTGGAGAAAGACGTGATCGTGCTCAATCCGCGCGGCGAACTCTATAGCACCGAAAACATACGCGAACGACTGGCCGTGCGCGATTTACTGGAAGAGCTGCGTGGCGCCGGTGTGGAGACCTCAGGGCC
>JAAFGW010000247.1 GCA_010365175.1 Sulfuriferula multivorans
ATTCTTGACCCAGTCCGGCAATGTGGTGGAGCGCATTGACGTAGCGGACGGATTCGCGCAATTCGGTCATCGTGAGCGGATGTTGATGGCCGTGCATACGGGCCAGCCGTGCGCGGGCGGGTGCGGGCCAATCCACTTTCAGGTTGGCCAGGACTTCGTCGGCCAGATCGGGGCGGTTACAGACCAGAGCCATGTCGCAGCCTGCTTCGATTGCTGCTGTAACCCGCTCCACCATGCCACCCGCCACACCCGCGGCTTCCATGCAGAGATCATCGCTGAACACAGTGCCGTCGAACTGCAGTTGGTGACGCAGGATTTTTTGCAGCCATACCTTCGAAAACCCGGCGGGGGTGCTGTCGACTTTGGGATAAATCACGTGCGCCGGCATGACCGCAGCAAGCCCGGCCTCGATCATCAGACGGAAGGGCTCCAAATCAGCGATGGTGATGTCGGCGAGCGTGCGTTCGTCCATCGGGATGGCGACATGCGAATCTGCCACCACAAAACCATGCCCGGGAAAATGTTTGCCGCAAGCGGCCATGCCCGCGTCCTTCATGCCCAGCATCACGGCCTGGCCCAGTTGAAACACCGCATGCGGATCGGCGTGGAATGATCGGTCACCAATGACCGAAGAGGCGCCGTAATCCAGATCGAGCACCGGCCCAAAACTGAAATCGACCCCGTGCGCGCGCAATTCACTTGCCAGCACAAACCCGGTTTCACGTGCAAGCTCGCGTGCGCGTTGCGGGTGGTCGTTCCAGATTTCGCCAAACGTTCGCATTGGCGGGATCCGGGTGAAGCCCTCACGAAACCGTTGCACGCGTCCGCCTTCATAATCGACAGCGATCAGAAGCGGCGCAGGTTTAAGGGCGTGGATTTCTGCGGTCAGCGCGGCCAGCTGTGCGCCATCGCAGTAATTGCGTTTGAACAGTATCACGCCGCCCACCAGGGGATGGCTCAGCCTCTTGCGGTCCTCATCCGTGAGTTCGGTACCTGCAACATCGAGCATCAAGGGGCCCAGCGTCATGGTCGTTCCTTTATAGGGTTAGGCGTCACGATAGATTGTCCAGCTTGTTTTGCGGGGCGCTGGACTGTTCCAGCACGACAAACGCAAGCACAAGGTCACCCTCATCCGACAGGGAAGCATGATGCGAGGTGATGCCGCGTGCCATCAGCCAGGCGGTGAGTTCGGGTGCGCATTCGATATGGGGTTTGCCGAGTGCGTCGCGCAACACCGCAATGTTGCGAAGCGACACGGGCGCGCGCAGCCCGGTTCCGGTGGCTTTGGCAAACGCTTCTTTGACAGCAAAACATTTGGCCAAGAACCGCGCCGGATCGCGGCTGGCAAAATAGCCCGCATGTTCGGCCGGGGCAAGGATGCGGTCAGCGTAATGCTCGCCAAAGCGGGCGAGACCACTGCGAATTCGGTCGGCGTCCAGCAGGTCGGTGCCCACGCCGTGAATCAAAGTGTCACCTTCACCGGCAAACCGGCTGCACGAATTGTCTCGGCATAGGCGTTCAGCCATTCAATGGGCAGGGCAGAGAGATGGCTGGCTTGCGGCTGCATGGACGGGCGTGCCAATCCATAGAGCAAGACACCCTGAACTGGAATCTGTTGTTGTCGGATGCGTTTCACTGCGGCCAGATAGGCTTCTTGTTCCATTGCAGAAGGGGGCGCGCCATCCACCGCCAGCACGCAGGTTTGCAGCAAGGTGGGGCACAGACGCGCAGCCACGGCCAGGCGTTCCAACTGTTTTTCCGGTGAAATTCGGGTCTGGTTAATCGCACGCATGCCACCAGCTGTTGCGCTGTCGAACTTGAACCAGACTTCGCCGTTCAAAGGAGCCATTTTTTTGAGTCCTTCCTGCACGCGGGGCCGGTCGGTCTGGCTGCCATTGGTGATCAGCACCAGCTTGATTTTCCCTATCAGATCGAAATCCGCCATCACCCGGCCGATCAACTCGATCACCTGCGGAAACATCTTGGCCGTGGTCGGCTCGCCGTTGCCCGACAGGGCAATGTCATTCAACCGCCGGACCTCCACGGGCACACGCGTTTGCATGAAATCGCCGTGGAGAATATCGGTGAGCATCGTGCGCAACTCCGCTTCCAATTGCACCAGATCGATGTCCGGCGCGGTCCCGCGCACCAGATCCGGTACCTGGCAATACACGCATGCCCAGTTGCAGGCGTTGTTGGGGTTGAGGTTGACGCCCACAGACACGCCGCCCGCGCGGCGCGATACGACGGGATAAACATAGGTCATCCCCGCAGTATCGCGATTATGGTTTTCTGGGGTGAGGGGTGCGGTCAGTGCCATGGCTTGATTTTCGCATTAACTGCGCGGCGAAAACAAAAAAACACCCAACTGGGCGTTTTGATCACGCTCGCAGAGCCGAATCGTAGCGTTTCCAAACACACCCAATGGTCTTGGCGTACGGGCTGGGCCGACAGCGCCAAAACACGAAATCTGGCGGAAGCGGTGAGATACAAAGTTAAGTCCATTTTCGTCCACGCATGTCCATTTCGTACAGTCTAGATCGCCCGCAATCAATCAGTGTTCGCCTAAGTTTGTTTTTTGTTGTCCGCTTGCGTCCGTATTTATCCTTACAAATCCATTATAATTGTGGTGGGTAGGATGGTGGGTAAATAGTGAAAGGGGTGCAATGCTTACCGAACTGAAGATCAAGCACGCCAAGACTGGCTACTGGCTGGACGGAGATGGCCTTTACCTGCAGGTGAGCAAGTCGGGGGCGAAGTCATGGATCTACCGATACCAGTTGAATGGGAGGCGCCGCGAAATGGGGCTGGGCTCCCTGTCCGACGTACCGGCAAAAGATGCTCGCCGACGTGCTGCCGAAGCGCGCGCCCTGGTACACGGCAAAATCGATCCGGTAGAGCATCGCAAACAGCAAACGGTCGCAGCATTCGAGCTCGTCGCACAGATCAGGGCCGGCGCGGTGACCTTCAAGCAGATGGCACTCGAATACATCGAAGCCAACCGGGCCGGATGGAAGAACGCCAAGCACGCAAGCCAGTGGGAAAACACCCTTGCCACCTACGCTTACCCAGTCGTCGGCGACATGCCTGTCGGTGCTGTCGATACCGCCAAGGTTCTGGAAGTGCTCAATCCTATCTGGCTCATCAAGACGGAGACCGCCAAGCGGCTGCGTGGCAGGATCGAGGTGATCCTATCCTATGCCAAGGTGAAGGGCTTCCGGCACGGCGAGAACCCGGCCGCATGGCGCGGGCACCTCGACAACGTGCTCCCGCAACCAGGCAAGATCGCGCCGCACAAACACCATCCCGCGCTGCCTTATGACCAAATGCGCGATTTCATTTGCAAGTTGCGGGGGAGCGATGGCGTTAGCGCGCTGTGCGTTGAGTTCGTGATTCTGACCGCCTGTCGCAGCGGCGAAGCCCTCAAGGCAACGTGGGATGAAATCGACGAAGAGAAGGGCGTATGGATTGTTCCGGCGGGCAGAATGAAGGCCAGCAAAGAGCACCGTGTGCCGCTCTCGGTGGCTGCCCTGGCCGTGCTCGAAAAAGCCAAGAAGCTGCGCCAGGGCATTTATATTTTCCCCAGTGTGCGCAGCGGTAAGCCAATGAGCGATATGAGCCTCTCCATGCTGCTGCGTCGCTTGCATCCCGGCATCACTGTCCACGGGTTCCGCTCTTCCTTCCGGGATTGGGCGGCCGAGGCGACGCATTACCCGGGCGAAATGGCCGAAATGGCACTGGCTCACAGTGTCGGCAACAAGGTGGAAGCGGCCTACCGCCGGGGGGATATGTTCGAAAAGCGCCGAGGTTTGATGGCTGACTGGGCTGCCTGGTGCGAACCAAAGAAGGTCGGGAACGTGGTTCCGCTTATGAGTAAGGCTTCCGGCACACGTGCCTAAGCGGAGCACAGGGGGCTTGCGCCTCATCCTTGTCCGGACGGCTTGACTATACGCACATTTATACATATATTGAGTCCATGCGTTACATCTTCGACCCGAAAAAGCAGGCCGCCAATTTGAAAAAGCATGGCTACGACTTCGACGATGCGCCGCAGGTAATCGAGAGTGGGCGCGCGGTGACATTCGAAGACCGGCGCTTCGACTACGACGAACAACGCTTCATCACCCTGGGTGTGCTTCGAGACGATGTGGTGGTGATCAGCACCGCCGAGACTGACGAAACCATCCGAGTGATTTCAATGCGAAAGGCAGAACGGAATGAAGAAAAAATCTACTACGACAACCTTTGACGAAGACGTCACCATCACTCAAGGCGACATCGACGCGGGCAAGCTGGTCATGCGCAAGCGTGAGGCTGGCGGGCGCGTGGTGCAACCTAAGAAACGCGTGACCTTGTACCTCGATGCCGCGCTAGTGGATCGTTTCAAAACCCTGGCGGGGGATCGCGGCTATCAGACGCTCATCAATGAGACTCTGAAAACTTCGCT
>JAAFGW010000248.1 GCA_010365175.1 Sulfuriferula multivorans
TTTCAACGCCTCGTGGGTGATCGACGGCGCAGCGCAGGCCAAATCACTGTTCGGCATGATCCGCGACACCCATGCTGCGCATCCCGAGGGCACGGTGGTCGCGTATTCGGACAACTCCTCGGTGATTGAGGGCGCGCAGATCGACCGCTTCTATCCACGCACCGATGGCAGCTATGCGTACAGCAGCGAACTCACACATGTGTTGATGAAGGTGGAAACGCATAACCACCCCACCGCAATTTCGCCCTATCCCGGCGCGGCCACCGGCAGCGGCGGCGAGATCCGCGACGAAGGCGCAACCGGAACCGGCTCCAAGCCGAAGGCTGGCCTGGGCGGGTTTTCGGTGTCGAACCTGAATATTCCGGGCTACACGCAGCCGTGGGAAATCGATGCATATGGCAAGCCTGAGCGCATCGTCACGCCGCTTGCGATCATGCTCGAAGGCCCGATTGGCGCTGCGGCGTTCAATAACGAATTCGGCCGTCCCAACCTGGCGGGCTATTTCCGTACGTTTGAGGAAACCGTGTCCGGGCAACGTCGCGGTTACCACAAGCCCATCATGCTGGCGGGCGGTGTCGGCAGTATCCGCGACGATCACGTCGACAAGAAAATGCTGCCGGTCGGCACGCTGCTGATCCAGCTGGGCGGCCCCGGCATGCTGATCGGGTTGGGCGGCGGTGCGGCGTCCTCGATGGACACCGGTTCCAACGCAGCGGATCTCGACTTTGATTCGGTTCAGCGCGGCAACCCCGAAATGGAACGGCGCGCGCAGGAGGTGATTGATCGCTGCTGGCAATTGGGCGAGGCCAATCCGATTCTGTCGATTCATGATGTGGGTGCCGGCGGTTTGTCGAACGCGCTGCCAGAACTGGTGCATGGTGGCGGCCGTGGCGGACGCTTCGAGTTGCGCGCCGCGCCGTCGGAAGAGTCCGGCATGTCGCCGCGCGAAATCTGGTGCAATGAGGCACAGGAGCGCTATGTGCTGGCGATTCCGCCGGATCGCATCGACGAATTTCGTGCCATCTGCGATCGCGAGCGCTGCCCGTTCGCGGTGCTGGGTGAAGCCATCGAAGAAAACCAGCTGCAGGTCACGGACAGCCACTTCCAGAATGCGCCGGTGGAAATGGATCTCGAGGTGTTGCTCGGTAAACCGCCACGCATGACGCGTGACGTCGTGCATCAGGTAAGCAGGCCTGTTCCGCTGGACCTGGAGGGGATCGATCTGCGCGATGCGGTCTATCGTGTGCTGGCGATGCCGGGCGTGGCGTCGAAAATGTTCCTGATTTCCATTGGCGATCGGTCGGTAGGGGGGCTCACTGCACGCGATCAATGCGTGGGGCCGTGGCAAATCCCTGTGGCCGACTGTGCAATCACGCTGGCGGGCTACCAGACGACGCAGGGCGAGGTGTTTTCCATCGGCGAGAAAGCGCCGTTGGCTCTGATCGATGCGCCCGCATCAGGACGGATGGCGATCGTCGAGGCGATTACGAACATGGCCGCAGCGTGCATCGATGGCCTGACGCAGGTGAAGCTGTCGGCCAACTGGATGGCGCCTGCGGGACACCCCGGAGAGGATGCGGCGTTGTTTGATACCGTCGCCGCCGTCTCGAATTATTGTCAGGCGTTGGGCGTTTCCATCCCGGTCGGCAAGGACTCGATGAGCATGAAAACCGTGTGGGATGCCGACGGTGAGAAGAAGTCGGTGACGTCGCCGATCTCGCTGGTGATTTCGGCGTTTGCCAACACGCCCGATGCAACTGCACACCTCACGCCACAGCTGCGCACCGACATGGGCGAGACGGATATTGTTCTAATCGACCTCGGGCTGGGCAAGAACCGCCTTGGCGCATCGAGTTTTGCACAAGCCTACAAACAGGTGGGTGACCATTGCCCGGATGCACCGACCGCCACGGCCCTGAATGCCTTCTTTGATACGGTGCAGGCACTGAACGCGGACGGCAAACTGCTGGCCTATCACGATCGTTCCGATGGCGGCTTGTTTGCGGCCTTGAGCGAAATGGCGTTTGCCGGCCACTGTGGACTGGATCTGGATGTGGATGAGTTATGCCTCGACCAGATTCGCCATGAAGTCGAGGACGAAGGGCTGTCGGAACCGGAAACACTGAACGAAGCGGGCTATAGCACGCGACTGTTCAACGTATTGTTCAACGAAGAAGCCGGGGCAGTGTTGCAAATCCGCCGTGCCGACATGCAAGCGGTGATGCAGGCCTTTATCGACGCGGATCTGCGCAGTGAGTTTCACGTGGTTGCGCAGCTAAATGTGCTCGACCGGGTGCGAGTGCTGCGCCAGGGCAGCCTGATTCTGGACGAGGCGCGCACCGATCTGCAACGCAGCTGGGCGCGCACGAGTCATGAAATGGCCAAGCTGCGGGACAATCCGGCGTGTGCCGAGCAGGAGTTTGCAACGCATGCGGATGCACGTGATCCAGGGCTGCACTATGCCTTGAGTTTTGATCCGCAGGTTGATGTGGCTGCGCCGTACATTGCCAGCGGCAAGCGGCCGCGGGTGGCCGTGTTGCGTGAGCAAGGCGTCAACGGCCAGGTCGAGATGGCAGCCGCATTCGATGCAGCGGGCTTTGCCGCGGTTGATGTGCACATGAGCGATATTCTTTCCGGCCGGGTCAGCCTGGGGGACTTCACCGGCCTGGCGGCATGCGGTGGCTTCAGCTACGGCGACGTGCTGGGTGCGGGAGGTGGCTGGGCCAAATCGATCCTGTTCAACCCCCGTGCACGCGACCAGTTTGCTGCCTTTTTCGATCGTGCCGATACGTTTGCACTGGGCGTGTGCAATGGCTGCCAGATGATGAGTCAGCTGCACGACCTGATTCCGGGGAGCGACGCTTGGCCGCGGTTCGAGCGCAACCTGTCAGAGCAGTTCGAGGCGCGTTTTGCTTTGGTTGAAGTCATGGCTTCACCGTCGATATTCTTTGCCGACATGGCGGGATCGGTGATGCCAATCGCGGTATCGCACGGCGAGGGCCGGGTCGTTTTTCGCGACGCGACACACGCCGCGCAAGCGGTGTCGACACTACGCTATGTCGATCACCGGGACGCACCAACCGAAACCTATCCGTTGAATCCCAATGGCTCGGCTGGGGGACTCACCGGATTTACCACCGCAGATGGCCGCTTTAGCATCCTGATGCCCCATCCCGAGCGGGTATTCCGCACCGCGCAACTGTCGTGGAAACCGGAAGGCATGGTGGGTGCAGGCCCCTGGTTGCGCATGTTCCGCAACGCGCGGCGCGTGGTTGGGTGATGCGGGCTGAGTATGAGAAAATAGTCGGCTTTGCTGCATTAGTCCGCGTTTAGCTGGACCTGAAATCTCAATCATGAATGCACCCGATAGCCTCCTGACGGACGACCACCTGCGCGCGCAGGTCAAATTGCTCGGCACTTTGCTCGGCCAGGTGTTGTTGCAATTTGCTGGAGAAGACGTGTTCGAAGCGGTGGAAACCCTGCGCCGTGGCTTTGCCGAACTGCAGCAGAAGGAAGACCAGCAACGCCGCACCGAATTGATGGAGATGATCGATGCCATGCCCGCCGCCAAGGTGGAACTGGTGGTGCGAGCGTTCTCCAGCTACTTCAAGTTGGTCAACGTGGCGGAAGAAAGCTTTGCGCACCGCAATCGCCGCCGCATGTTGTCGCATGGCATGACGCTGTGGGAGGGGTCTTTCGATCGCACCCTGGCGGAGCTCAAGGGGCAGGGCGTCTCAATCAACGCCCTGCAGGAGATGGTCAATCGACTGCATTATTCGCCGGTCTTTACGGCCCATCCAACCGAAGCCCGCCGCCGGGCTGTGATGGAAAGCATGCGCCGCATTTTTCTGATTTGTGATCAGTTGTACAGCACCAGCCTGGGGGTGAACGATCAACGTGACCTGGAAACCCAAATGGCGGCCGAGATTCAGGTGATGTGGCGTACCGATGAACTGCGTACTGCCAAGCTCGAAGTCCGCGATGAAGTGCGAAATGGTCTGTATTACGTCCGTGAAAGCTTGTTCGATGCCGTCCCCAAAGCCTATTACTATTTTGAAAAAGCGTTGCGCAAGCATTACGGCGTAAAAACGGATGGCGCTGCACTGGTCAACGTGCCGAGCTTTATCCGCTTTGGTTCGTGGATAGGCGGCGATCGTGACGGCAATCCGTTTGTGACCGCCGATGTGACCGAATGGACAGTGCACACGCAGATGCAGGCCGCGCTCGACGAATACCGGGTGCGTGTTCTGGAGTTGCGGCAGACGCTGACGCATAGCAGTGGCTGGTGTACGCCTTCATCCCCCTTCCTTGAACGTTTGGCTGAATACGAAGCCGAATTCGGCGAACAGGTATTTCGCGGGACAGCCGTGCAGATATACAGCCGTGAGCCCTATCGTCGCATGGCCGCG
>JAAFGW010000249.1 GCA_010365175.1 Sulfuriferula multivorans
AGCCGTGAAATGTCGTCACCGTCGGCCCCGGCTGTGCCGTCAGCACCGTTTCCAACAGCCCGCGCGCGCGCGGCAACAACGCATCGATTTCACCCTCCGGGATTTCACGATCGCGCAAAAATTGTCGCACCGTCGCGTCGTCTTCCAGCGCCAGCACCCGCAGCCAGTCATGCAGGCGGTCGGTCATCTCCTGCGCCGCCTTGCGGGTGAACGTAATCGCCAGCAGCTCCGAGGGCGCAGCACCCGCCAGCAACAGCCGGATCATGCGCGAGACCAAGAGCCAGGTCTTGCCGCTGCCGGCGCAGGCTTCTACGACCGCGGAGTGGACGGGGGAAAGAGCAGTGGGAGTGTCGAGGGGGTGGGTCATGTGGGTGTGGGCGGTAGGGGTATAGCGGTGTTTGGCTTTGCCATACTCACCACCCATAGGGATCTGCATGTGGTGACAACATTAGGTTCCATTGACCCTTGGCTTTTTGAAATGTCGCCAATAAATCCTGAGTGCTACCCCAGAGTGACAGGGTTCTGACCTCTTTCATGGTGGCTGTTCGACATAACAAAAACTCATGGTAGACATGATCATCGTCTGTCGGCCCGTCAGAGTATTGATAAAGTTGCTCATACAAAACAGGTATGCCAACTTGTTCGGCCACGAATAAGTTGTAGTCTTCGAAGCAATCGATCAATTTTATAATATTCGCTTGAGTCATCTCTCCTGTGGCCAATATTGTTCCGAATGCTTTGTAATTTGAGGCGTCCCGATAAATGTATTCGAAAGCTGTGTATGACGGCTTTTTCATTTCGGGACGAATATCGAGTCAACGTAGACCTCCGAGCGGTGCCGTTCTAAGAATCCAAGCAATGGCAAGAATCGCTCAGGTTTTTCGATGGGTCGATTGTGCAAAGACACCAAGGCGGACTTTACGAACGAATCGTCAGATAGCCTCTTAAGCTGGTCTGAAACCAAAATCTCGAAATTGTTTGTAAGCGTTATCAGGCCTTTGTCGAATGCTTTGTCATGCAATGCTGATAGACATAAACCATTGCTTGGGTTGAGTCGATTCGTCTTGTCTTTACTCCACGGGACGATATGGCTTGCGACAAGTAGGCGCGAATCAGAAAGGCCAGACATGCAACATCGCCCACGATAGCTGGCAAGCACTGCCCGGCGGAAAAAATTTTGCTTTACACGCTGCTCGGTCAGCACTTGGCGCGTTTCGCCGCTGAAGTCAGTTAAATCGAAACTGTCGAGAGGCGCGGATTCATCGATGGCTTGGGGCTCTTTTCGCAATTGCTGGTTGAGCAGCGCGCATTCCAGCGCGAGCTTTTCCCAGTCGGCATGGAATTCATCCCACACTTCCCGATCTAGTGCGGAGGCATTACCCAAGCCCTTCCGGCCAGAGTTGACGATGACCGGATCGAGGCTTGAGATATTCAACATTTTCATGGCCACTGCGTCAGCAGTCCGGCCAAGGATTTTTGATAAGGCAATAATTTCCTTGTTCCGACCATCAGTCTTGCCGAAAGGAATCTGGCAATACAGATGGAAAGCAAGCATGACCTGCTCTTTTGTCCAACGGCTTGAGCTCATAATTTTTTTCGGCATTTCGAACTTTGGCTTCGAACTGCCGGCGCCCTCTACGGTGATGTGTGGAAGCATGAGTTTAGCTGTCGTCTCTATCATGGGTACGAGCGCGGCATCAGCGAATAGTTGATAAGCCCGTGTATCCGACACCGGAATCCTGTACGTGTCAGGAAACCCCATTAGCCGGGCGCACTCGCGCGGGGTAAGCCGGCGAGGATTTTTCTTTTTACCCTGAGAGACGAGAATTTCCGAGCCGTCCTTGTAATAGCGGGCAGACAGGGTGCGCGCGACGTTGTCTGACGTAACGAGGCCGAAGCCGAAACCGTTGCCTTTGGCGCGGTGCTTTTCGGCGTAGTTCTGCAGATAGCGCCAGAGGTTGTCGGTGAGGGTGTATTTGTCCTGCACTTTGTTGCTGGCGTGGTCGAAGAAGCGGTCTTCATCCCACGGCAGGTGCGGCTCGCTGCCGTCGGTGCGGTGCAAAATTTCTTTCAGCGTGTGCTGTCCCTTGGGCGGCATGGGTAATGCGTCAAAGTCGAACGCGACAGGTTCGCGAAAGCCGACAATGAGGATGCGTTCACGGTGCTGGGGTACGAAGTGCGCGCCGTCGATGACGCGGGTGTGGATGTGATAGCCGAGTTCTTCGATGAGCGTGCGTTTGATGACGGCAAAGGTGCGGCCTTTGTCGTGGGAGACGAGGTTCTTGACGTTTTCCAGCAGGAAGGCACGCGGGCGCTTTTCGGCAATGATGCGGGCGACATCGAAAAACAGGGTGCCTTGGGTTTCGCAGGCAAAGCCATGGGCTTTGCCCAAGGCGTTTTTCTTGGAAACGCCGGCAATGGAAAAGGGCTGCCAGGGGAATCCGGCCAGCAGCACGTCATGGTCGGGGATGTCGGACGCCTGAATTTGCGTGATGTCGCCGTTGATGGCGTGTCCATCGCGGAAGTTCTCGGCATAGGTTTTCTGCGCGTAGCTGTCCCATTCGCTGGTGAAGACGCAGCGTCCGCCTATGGTTTCAAAGGCGCGGCGTATGCCCCCTATGCCAGCAAAGAGGTCAATAAAATTGAAGGCGGCTTCACCTTCAAAGGGAGGGTCGAGCGGCAGAAGCTGTTGCAGGGCATGGACAACGTAGGCGGGCGGGATGGACTGACGCGCCTCCCAGCGGCGAATGGTGCGGGGGTCTACTTTGAGGTGGCTGGCAATTTTGGCTTGCGAATGGTGTTCCCGCGCGGCTTTCAGGTAGGTCAGAACGGCATCGTCGGTGCCGGTGGTAAGTACGGTTGGGGTGTGGCTTGGGGTTGGCACAGGCTATCCTCTGGGTATTTTTGCGGACAATACGCCCTGTTTTTGTATTTTTCAAGCCAAACCATTCTCGGACCATTCCCATTCGTCGCCTTCTTCTCTCAAGCAAACATCTCCAGCAACACCGGATGCCAAACCGTGAGATCGATCCCCCCCATCTTGCCGCCCAGGCGCTGTTTGTCCACCGAGCGCAGTTGATCGAGCAGGATGCGGGCGGACTTGCCTTTGAATTCGACTTCGGGGCGGCAGCCGAGCGGCTGGCCGCCGCTGGTGAGGGGGGCGATGATGACGCGCGGCAGGGCGGCGTTCATGTCGTCCGGGGAAACGATCAGGCAGGGGCGGGCTGCCTGAATTTCACGGCCTTGGATTTCGCTGCCGATGGTGGGGTCGAGGTTGACCCAGTAGACTTCGCCGCGCTTTACCACACCCATTCGTCGTCGCCTTCATCTACAGGAATGCTATCGAGCACGGCCTCATCGTTTTCGGCTTGATAGCCCTCGAACCAACCTGAGCGCGGTTGCTTGAGTGCCTCGATGACGAGCTTTTTGCCCTTGATTTGCAGGTCGATGACATCTTTCAAACCGCATGAGGTGAGGATGGCGGCGGGAATGATGATCCCCTTCGAGTTGCCGACTTTAACCAGATTGATGCGCATGGCTTATCTCCATTCAGTTCATGCAGGTTAATACAATGTTATTACTCCGCTTGGTTTGTTACAAGTCTTTTATGCGGGGTCCCACATCCCTTTCCGGCAGAGTCCACGCGCTTCGCAATATTTGCAAACGGCATCCACACCGTTTGCTTGCAGCATTTCACCCGCAGCGATTGCCCCGAGCAGTTCTGGCAGGCGGCGGGTGATGGCGTCGACGTCGGTTTCGCCGTCCAGCTCAAGCAGTGCGACGGGGGTTTCGTTGATCGGCAGGTAGGCGGCAGCGGCTTCGCTGAGCCAGGCGTAAAACGGCAACTGGACAGCTTCGCTGGGGTCTCTGAGTTTTTTCTTGAGGCCGATTGCGGCGCCGGTTTTGTAGTCGATGACGGTGCGGGCATCCCCACCGTTCTGATCAATGCGGCCATCGACGCGATCGATACGGCCATGCAGGAGGATGTCGCCGAGTCCCGCAACGTGGAATGGCACTTCGATCGCGGCTTCGCCCGACTGGTAGCGCCAGCCCTGGGCGACCCAATCCAGCCAGGCGTCGATGTAGGCGGGCTGGATGCTTGCCCAGCGGAGTCGCCAGGCGGTGGCGGTGTAGGCGGGCAGCGCGGCGAACTCGGCGTCGGCGTATTCGTTCAAGCGGGCCAGCGCGGCGTCGCGCTCAGTCGGCGGCGCGCTGTCGTGAAACGTTTTGAGGATGCGATGCAGAGCGTTGCCGTAATCGCTCTTGTCGAGCGCGTCGTCGGCTTCGTCGAGTTCGCGGATGCCGAGCACGCTGGCGACGAAAAAGCGGTAGGGACAATCGAGCAGGGTCTGGTAGGCGGTGGGCGAATAGCGG
>JAAFGW010000250.1 GCA_010365175.1 Sulfuriferula multivorans
TCACTTTAGGGCACGTGGTTGTGGGACTGTCCCAGGAAGCCCTGGACGCCACGCGCATTCACGAGCGTGTGCACGTCAGGCAGTTTGAGCGGTGGGGTGTGTTGTTGTTGGTGTTGTATCCCTTGGCAGGCCTGTATGCCTGGCTGCGCGGGGGGTGCCCCTATCGCGACAACGTGTTTGAGCAGGAGGCGCGGTTGGCGGAGTCAGCTACGGTGTGTGCGGTAAAAAAACCGCCACAACACGATCAGTCTATGGGGCGGTGAGATGCATCGCCGGGATCGCCGGTGTCCGGGTCTATCCAGTCGGTGATGCCCAGTTCGTCTTCTGCCTCTTCAACGGTTTCGCCTGGCTCATAGTCGCTGTCGGCGTTGTATTCCATGTCCTGAACGGCTTCCATCAAGTTGGCAAACGGGCCGTATTCCTCACCCGATTCCGCATCGATCCAGTAGCAGCCGTCGGGACGCTCAACAATACGAGTCTGATCGTAGCCAGGGGGCGTTTCGGGTAGGGCGTGTTTCATGGGTAGTCCTCCGTGCTTCTGACTATAGGGCGTGAACCGGGACAGGGCAAGCGCTCGGCTAATGCGCGATCAATATCAGCCCCAACAACGTCGCCAGCATCAAGGCGAGGTGCGCCCAACTCCACAATCGAAAGTGGCTCACCAGTAAAGTGACTTCACGGTTTGCAATTAAAAATGCCTGGCCATGCGCGGGTTTCCGTATGAGATGGATGCCATCGGATAGGCGCATATCAAAATGGTCGCGGTCGACCTCATTGGATGCCGTCTGGCGCACATGCCCCCATTCTTCCAGGCTGATTTCCCCGTCACGGTTGGCATCAAACCGCGCCAGGAGAGCCGGCTTGTTTTGTTTCCACTCAGTCAGTAACGTGGAAAGGTCTGCCTTTTTATCGAACATGGCACCGGGTCCGCCCAGCGTGATGTGTTCGCCAATGACGTAAATTGTTTCGCCTTCGATCAATGTCCATTCCGTGGTGCGGTAGCCACCGGAACGCGTCACCCGCTTGTGCGGCGTAATGATTTCAGCGCCATCGGGGTCGATCAATATGCGTCCGCTGCCATCGTCTACCCCAAAGGTGTCGGTCGAGATGCCGGATGAAACGTATTCCCAGTGGTTATCGTTCTGGCGCTCGACTCGGAAGCGATACCACAGGCAGGGCAGGCCGGTCAGTGGGCTGACAAGTGAGGCACCAGGAGGCTGCTTGCCGCGCCCGACAATTTCGATATAGCCCTGCGGCGCCGAGGCAATGCGCGAAGTAGGGGTGTCGGCCACGGTACGATAGCGCTTGAGGTTGGTATACCACGCCCAAAAGCTGGTGAGTCCCACCAGCACCAGACTGATCTGCCAACCGATTCGTGATGGTTGATAGAAGCCTATCAGCAGAATAAGCACGTTGCTCCCGCCCAATGCGAGGTTGGCCGCACCAAGCTGCAATTCCGCCGCCCAGCGAACAGGGAGCATCAGGTGTTGAAGAGTGGCTTCAGATCAACGTCTGTTTTTTCTTCTGCAGCAAACCGCAGCAATGAAAATTGGCGGAAGCCGAACAGTCTTGCTACTAAGGTATCGGGAAACTGCTCAACGCGAACATTGTTGACGTTGACCGAGTCGTTATAAAACTCGCGGCGGTCGGCAATGGCATTTTCCAGACCGGTAATGCGGGCCTGCAAATGCTGGAAGGTTTCATTGGATTTGAGCTCTGGGTAAGCCTCGGCGACGGCGAACAGATTGCCCAAGCCTAACCGCAATGCACCCTCAGCCTGTCCCAGCGCGGGAATATTGTGCGATGCGCGTGCACTGGCCACCTGGCTGCGAGCTTGCATCACTTTTTCCAGCGTTTCCTGCTCAAACTGCATGTACTGCTTGCAGGTTTCCACCAGCTTGGGCAACTCGTCGTGGCGTTGCTTAAGCAGAATGTCGATGTTCGACCAGGCTTTGCCTACATTGTGTTTCAGCGTGACCAGTTGATTGAAGATAAATACGCCAAAAACAGCGGGAATGGCGAGCACAATAAAGAAAATCAGTAGGCCGGACATTTATGCGTTCCAATAAATTTAGTCTGAGAAATAGCGGCGAATATGCTGTCAACTTGAGTGCAAAGCTTTTAGATGCGCACGGAAAGAATTGCCGCAATATCTTCATCTTCAAGCCGGATCGGATTGGTGAGCATGCTGCTTCCCCGGCTGTTGGCCACGATACGCGGGATGTCGCTTGGCGTTACCCCGTAATGTGCCAGGGAAGGGAGCGAAAGCGCTTTCGTCCACCCTTCCAATGTGTCTATCAAGGCAGTGTGTGCTGCAGCTGAGTCCAGATGCCCCTGTTTGCTCAACAGGCGGCCAACCAGTGCATACTTTCCCAGCGCTGGATGGCTGGGTTCACGGCTACGCAGGGTTTCGATATTGATACGCGTGGCCGTTGCGACCAGCGTGCCACAGGCCACCCCGTGGGGAATGGGGAAAAAGGCGCCCAGTGGCGCAGCCAGGCCGTGCACTGAACCGAGTCCCACCTGTGCCAGCGTGATGCCCGACACCATGGCCGCATACGCCATACGCTCGCGCGCCATTACGTCACCCGCATCGGCATAAAGCGCCAGTAATCCGTCACGCGCCGTTTTCAACCCACCCCATGCAAGTGAATCTGTTAACGGTGCCGAGCGACTTGAAACATAAGACTCCAGCAATTGAGTGAAGGCATCCATGCCGTTGGCCGCAATCACAGCAGGGGGGCAAGTGGCCAGCAGATCCGGGTCGACAAGGGCAACTTCGGCCACCAGTTGCTCGTCGCGAAATGACTTTTTGAACCCATCAACCCCTTGAACACTTAAGACCGCATTCTTCGTAGCCTCTGAACCTGTACCTGCCGTGGTAGGAACAGCAATAAAAGGTGTGCTTGGGCCCGCATAAAGTAATTCCGGTCCCACGCCTTCTAAATGATCCATTACTGAATGGCCTGTTTTGAGCAGCCCGGCTATTGCTTTGGCTGCATCCAGTGCACTGCCACCCCCAATACCGATGACCACATCAATGCCTTCATGCCGCAAGGTTTGTACCGCTTCATCAATCATGTGCGGCGAAGGTTCACCCGGAACGGCGTAGCTCAGCCATGAAATGCCTTGTGACTTGAGGCCTTCTGTTACTACAGGCCAGAAAGGTGAACACCTGAATGAAGCCGCCCCGGTCACGAGTAATGCACGCGTTCCGTATTTGCGGGTAATGCCCGGTAGTCGAGAAAGCGATCCTGAGCCAAACTCGATGCGCGGCAGCCGTGAAACGGAGAAGTCTGTGATGTGCACGTTCGACCTTCATTTCCTATGGAGAATGTCAGAATGGTAACGGTTCGTAAACGATCCGACACGATCCGACAGCACGCGAATTGGGCGGACTTACGGGCTTTCGGCGCGCCGAATGACTTTAACCGACTCTTGTTTATTGGAGTGGAATGGCTTGGTCTTGCCCAGCCTGTTGAAAACATTGCGGATATTGCTGTTAAACCAAGCAGGCCTGTTAACTAGGGCGTTTAGGTGTTGACGAGGGGTGCGTCACTTTGCTATAGTCCCGCTTCTCGATTGAAGCAGTTTTAATTGCTACAGGCGCGGGGTGGAGCAGTCTGGCAGCTCGTCGGGCTCATAACCCGAAGGTCGTAGGTTCAAATCCTGCCCCCGCAACCATTTCGAAATAAGTGTTGACGTTTTATGTAAACCACGTAGAATGCGCACCTCTCGAAACGGCGATGTAAGCGAAAGCTGATGTGCTAATCGATTGATCTTTAACAATTTACAGCCGATAGGTGTGGGTGTTGTTGCGGTAGTTATTCTAGCTTCGGTTAGATTAACAACTAGCATAAATGCTCACACTTGAAATTGAAGTTAATTCATTTTGAGTTGAGCGAATTAGTATTTGAAGTAATAGCAGTGATTAAACTGAAGAGTTTGATCCTGGCTCAGATTGAACGCTGGCGGAATGCTTTACACATGCAAGTCGAACGGCAGCACGGGGGCTTGCTCCTGGTGGCGAGTGGCGAACGGGTGAGTAACGCGTCGGAACGTACCGAGTAATGGGGGATAACGCAGCGAAAGCTGTGCTAATACCGCATACGCCCTGAGGGGGAAAGTGGGGGATCGCAAGACCTCACGTTATTCGAGCGGCCGACGTCTGATTAGCTTGTTGGTGAGGTAATGGCTCACCAAGGCGACGATCAGTAGCTGGTCTGAGAGGACGACCAGCCACACTGGAACTGAGACACGGTCCAGACTCCTACGGGAGGCAGCAGTGGGGAATTTTGGAC
>JAAFGW010000251.1 GCA_010365175.1 Sulfuriferula multivorans
AGCCGCAAGACAGCTGAGGCGGTCGCTGCGAAACTGGGCATCGACTGGGTTCAGGCCGAAGTGCTGCCGGATCAAAAGGCAGCAGTGATCAAACAACTTCAGTCGGAAAGCCGAGTTGTCGCCATGGCCGGCGATGGAATCAACGATGCGCCCGCCCTGGCTCAGGCACAGGTCGGCATCGCCATGGGTACGGGCACCGATGTTGCGATGGAAAGCGCCGGCGTGACCCTGGTCAAGGGCGACTTGCGCGGCATCGTGCGCGCCAGAAAACTCTCGCGCGCCACCATGAGTAATATCCGCCAGAACCTGTTTTTCGCTTTTATCTACAATGCGCTGGGTGTGCCAGTCGCTGCCGGGGTTTTGTACCCCTTCTTCGGTTTGTTGCTTTCGCCCATGATTGCCGCGGCGGCCATGAGCTTCAGCTCTGTATCGGTGATCACCAATGCCTTGCGGTTGCGGCGCGTGAGCTTATGAGTGGCACAGGTTTGCGCAGCGCATCGATTACGACAACGTTAGTGTTCTGCTGGACGGAATCTATGTATGGGATGCCAAGGGCAGCCTCGAGGCCAACACAAGAACGTTTTGAATCTTTGGAATTGAAAAGGTGAATTGGAAGGAAGGGCTCCGCCAGCCGGGCGTTCCGGCGGCACTCGGTGCTGCCCTATTGTTTGGGGCGGGAACCCCGCTCGCAAAGTGGCTGCTTGATGCAGTTAATCCGTGGCTGCTGGCAGGACTGCTCTATCTTGGGTCGGGAGTTGGGCTGAGCCTTTACCGTTGGCTGATCCATGCCCCTGCCGTTCGGCTTCCCAAGAACGAGGTGACATGGTTTGCCGGTGCGATTTTGGCGGGCGGCATCATCGGCCCGGTGCTACTGATGTTTGGGCTGACGGGCATGCCCGCATCTGGGGCGTCTCTCCTACTGAATGCCGAAAGCGTCTTCACTGCGTTACTAGCGTGGTTTGCATTCAAAGAGAACTTCGACAGACGCATCGCACTGGGCATGCTTGCCATCGTGGCCGGTGCAATAGTCCTGAGCGTGCCCTTGGATGCGCATGTTTCCGAACTGTGGCCGACACTGGCCATCCTTGGCGCGTGTTTCGCTTGGGGTATCGACAATAATTTGACCCGCAAGGTGTCGCTTACCGATGCCACATGGATCGCCTCAGTGAAAGGCTGGGTATCGGGTATCGTCAATCTGAGTCTGGCCTTCTCACTAGGCGCGTCGATGCCGACATTGCCAAACCTGATCAGTGCGATGATGGTGGGCTTGCTTGCTTATGGGGTGAGCTTGGCGCTATTCGTAGTAGGTCTGCGTCACCTCGGTACGGCACGCACGGGCGCCTATTTCTCGGTCGCACCCTTTTTTGGCGCTTTGCTTGCAGTCATGATGGGTGAGCCGATCACCATGCCGTTGCTTATGGCAGGTGCTTTGATGGCACTAGGCACCTGGTTGCATTTAACCGAACGACATGAACATAGCCATGTGCATGAGGAGGTGGAACACAATCATGAACATTTTCACGACGAACACCACCAGCATGCACATGACTACCCGGTGGCGCCCGGGACCAAACATCGCCACCTGCACCAGCACGAACCGCTAAACCACACGCATCCGCACTTTCCGGATTCTCATCATCGACACGGTCATTGAGGGGCACGACATGGCCAATGCTTGTACTGACCTGCTCGTATGCTACGACGCTCAACTCACTGTAATCGCCCGCCAGCTGTGGTGCCGTGAAGCCATTCAACTCAAACGTTAGATCGTCATTTGGAGATTTCTATGGAGCATTCAGAAGATAGAACACCGAAATACCAAGAAAACAGCCTGACACTGATTGGCGCGGTAGCTCTAGGAACCGGTGTGATGATTGGAGCTGGCATTTTCGCATTGACCGGTCAAATGGCTGAAATGACCGGGGCGCTTTTCCCTCTGGCGTTTCTCTCAGCCGCACTCATTGTTTCATTCGGCGCCTACTCTTATGTGAAGTTGTCCAATGCCTACCCCTCGGCAGGTGGGATTGGCATGTACCTCTACAAAGCCTATGGCAGCTCTCTAGCGACAGCGTTTAATGCACTGCTGATGTATTTCTCTATGGTGATTGCGCAAAGCTTTCTGGCTCGAACCTTTGGCTCATACACCGTGCAACTTTTTGATGCAGGCGATCATGGGATACTGATTCCAGCACTAGGCGTTGGTCTATTACTGGTCGCCTTCTTCATCAATTTGTCTGCGAATCGCTTAATCGAAGGCGTTGCATCTTTTATCGGCTTCCTGAAAATAGGCGGCATCCTCATTTTTGGCATAGTCGGCGTATGGGTCGCTGACACCATAGCGGTGGACTTTACCCGGACAATTCCTGACGCTACGATCAGCGGCTTCTTGGGTGCTACAGCATTAGGGATACTTGCGTTCAAAGGCTTTACCACCATCACCAATAGTGGCTCGGAACTCAAAGACCCGCATCGCAATGTGGGCCGGGCCATTACGATCTCCATTGCCTTTTGTATTGTGATCTACACCCTGGTGGGATTTGCTGTGGCCAGCAATTTGTCACTGAGCGAAATTATCGCGACGCAAAATTATTCGCTGGCCGCCGCTGCAAAGCCGGTACTCGGTAGTTATGGTCTCTGGTTTACGGTAATCCTGGCGATGCTGGCGACGTCCGGGGGCATCATTGCCAGCATTTTCGCGGTATCAAGGATGCTCGCCATGCTCACCGAGATGAAGCTGGTGCCTCACAGCCACTTCGGAATGTCGGGCAGTATCCAGAAACATACGCTTGTCTATACCGTGGTTTTCGGTCTGATATTGACAGCGTTTTTCGATCTGACGCGAATTGCCGCGCTAGGGATTATCTTCTACCTGATCATGGACATAGCGGTACATTGGGGGATATTGCGCTATTTGCGCCAAGATATTCATGCCAATGGACTGATCTTGGTTACGGCAATTTTGCTTGACCTCTCGGTGCTTGGTGGATTTCTTTGGGTCAAGGTCATGTCCGATCCGCTGGTTGTTGGGGTGGCGATAACCAGCATGGTAATCATAGCGATAGTCGAAATCATATTTCTCAGAAATCAGAGACAAACAAATTCTTCCAATCGGACAAAGTAAAGCAGCCTCGTTGCTTCACTTTGCCGCTGAAGAATGGCGTTGAACGTCTGTTCCAGAGAAATTCTTACGACTGCTTGGCCGATGACCCGCCGTTTAGCAGCCTCACTCTGACCTGCATATCAGGGCAGCATAGTTATTGAAAACGCATTACCAATTAATTCAACGCCCGAATCGACTGCATCGGCGGCACCCGCGTGATATGACGCGTGGTGAGCCAACCGCTCATGCCCACCAGCAACGCGCCGGCCAGTGGCAGTGCCAGCCACAACCAGGGATGCAGGCGAGCGGGCAGTTCGAACAAGCGATCTGAGATCAGCGCCATGGCGATCTCGGCACAGGCGCTGGCGAGCAGTCCGGCCAGCAATCCCAATGTCAAAAACTCGCTCCACAGGCTTTTCGCCAGATAGGCGCGCTGCGCGCCGAGGGTACGCAGCAGCACGGCTTCCTGCTGCCGTGCATCGAGGCTGGCCAACAGTGTGGCGATGACGACGGCCATGCCTGCGGCGAGCAAAAATCCCAGCAGCAATTGAATCGCGCCGATGATCTGGTCGAACACGGCTTCGATGTTGCCGATGAGTTTATCGAGCGCGAGCACGGTGACACCGGGGAAGGCCTTGACGAAGCCGGGCATCATGCCGGATGCACCGGGCGGCACATACACGCTGGCGATGGATGCGGCGGGCAGGGCGTCGAGCTGGCCGGGGGCAAAGATGACGAAGAAGTTGGGTTGCATCGAATCCCACTTCACGCTGCGAATGCTGGAGATGCGCGCGGCAATCGTCTGGTCTCCGATCTGGAAGCCGAGGGTGTCGCCGACGGCAAGACTGAGCCGTTCAGCCATGCCGGATTCGATTGAGATTTCTGTCGCATCGCGGTTGCCATGCCATTGCCCGGCCAGCACAGCATTGTTGGCCGGCAGGGTGGCGGTCCAGGTGAGGTTGAGTTCGCGCCGCAGGGTGTTGCTGTCGCGCGATTCGGGCGGCAGGGTGGAGGCGATGGGTTCGCCGTTCTTGGTGGTGAGGCGGCCGCGCACCATGGGGTAAAGCTCGGAAGCCTTGAGGTGATGCTGGGACAGATAATCGGCCACCGCTGCCTGCTGGTGGGGCGCGATGTTTACCAGAAAGTAGTTGGGCGCCTCGGGCGGCAGTTGTTGTTGCC
>JAAFGW010000252.1 GCA_010365175.1 Sulfuriferula multivorans
AATTTCGCAGCGCCGCATATGTTTGATATGTAAGCAAGCCCGCAAGGGATACCGTCCCCGGTCAGACCGGGGACATAAAATTTTTCCCGCAACGTCGCAGTTGGGATTTATGCCCTTTTCGGGTATGAAATCTGGATTTTTAGAGGTGCCCGAAATACCATAGGCTCAGCGACGGCACATACGTCACCATCGCGAGCCACCCCAGCATGAGCACCAGAAACGGCAACGTCGCCCGGAATACAGTCAAGATAGGTTGCTTGAACCGCTGGCTGGCGAGGAACAGGTTGATGCCCACCGGTGGGGTAAGGTAGCCGATTTCCAGATTGGCCAGGATCACGATGCCCAAGTGCACCGGATGAATGCCAAAGTGCATGGCCAAGGGCATGAGCAACGGCGTGACGATAACGATGGCAGAAAAGATATCCATCATGCAGCCCACCACCAACAAGGCGAGGTTCATCCACATCAGGAATTCCAGCGGGCTGTGCACTTGCGCAACCACCCAGTCGAGCAGCCGCATGGGTACTTGCGCATCGACCAGCAGGTTGGTCAGCCCCAGGCTCAGGCCCAGGATGATGAACAGGCTGCCCACCAGGGTGGCCGCTTCATACGCCACCCACACCAGGGCTTTAAATTTGATCGTGCGGTGAACCAAGGTTTCGAGCACCAGTGCATACAGTGCCGTACAGGCGGCCAGTTCGGCCACCGTCAGCCAGCCTCCCACCAGACCACCGATCACGCCGACAGGCAGCATTAAATCAGCCCAGCCCAGTCGCGCTGCCGCAACCAATTCACGCCATTCGAATGCCTGTCGGGGCGCGTTGCGTGCACCCCGTAACATGGCGTACGCCCCGACGATGACAAACAACAACAGGGTGGGCAGCAGGCCCGCAATGAACAGGTCGCCAATATTCACCTGTGCGACTACGCCATACAACAGCACCGCCAGGCTGGGGGGCAACAACAAGCCCATCGATCCGCCAGACGTCACCAGCCCGAGCGAGAATTTCTCAGGATAGCGCGACTCTTTCAGCATTGGGAACAGCAGCCCGCCCAAAGCCAGAATGGTGACGCCGGAGGCCCCGGAAAAAGCGGTAAACACCATGCAGGTCACCATCGTGACCGCGGCCATGCCAGCGGGCATCCAACCCAGTAGTGCGTTGAAGAATCGCACCAAGCGGTGAGGGGCACCACCTTGACCCAGCGTGGCGCCGGCCAGCACAAACAACGGAATGGCGACGAGATTGGGTGAGGCCGCCAGCCGCGCAAACTCGACCATCAACAATGCGGGATCAAGCTGCGCTGCATGGCTGGCAGACAAGGCCGCTGCCCCCATGACCACAAAAAGTGGCATGCCGACCAGGGCAAGCACAATCAGAATGAATGGGGTCACGTGACCTCATCCTGGTTAGCCAGCACGGCACGCAAAACAAAATGAAGTACCAGCAAGGCAAAAGCCAGCGGCAGGATGATGCCCATCCAGACCATCCAGATCATGTCTGCAGATTGATACTGCCACTCGCCCTTCCAGTAGTCCCACGCTGCGCTGGTCAGCAAAGCACACACCGCCGCTGCGGCCAGATTGAACGGCACCGCCGTCCATTTTTTCCACAACGGACGGGTGCCCAAACTGGCCGGATCAAGATGGAGGTGACGTTGTGCCGACACGGCAAGCGCCGCACCGGGCAACGCCACCCATAGCACCAATTGCCGCAGCATCAGGTCGCCGCCATCTGGCGTGGAATTGAAAAAGTTCCGACCCACAATATCGATAACAGACAAGATCAGCATGGCCGAAAATGCCAGCAGCGCCGCCCCGAGTTCAACCCGGGTGAGGACTTTTTCAAGCCAGCGGCACGCACCCAGCACGCTCACCTTAACGAGTACGACTGCGATAACGAGCCAGCTCGGCATCCACCTTCTGGTTCAACTCGGCATTCAGATAGGATTTGGCTTCCAATGCATCCACAGCCTTGCGGGCCAGCCGGACTTGCTCGGCGAGACTGACCTTTTGCATCCCCACCATGGGTTGCGTACTTCTTTCCAGCACCGCCAACGCCTTCATGTCATCGCGGCGCGTATCGGCAATCAGCTTCTCGGACAATGGTCCACCGGTGCTTTTCAACAAGGCGCGCAGATCGGCCGGCAGGCTCGCGAAAAACTTGTTCGACACCACCACAGCGCCGATTCCCGTCGCCAGCGGCTGAGTGCTCATGTAGGGCGTTTTTCCGGCCCACTGCAAGGTGATGCTGGCCAAAGGCGTGCTGACCACGGTGTCCACCAGGCCAGTCGACAGTCCGGTGTAGACCTCGGTAATCGGCAGCGCCACCGACGACCAACCATTGGCATCGAAGAAAGCGTCGATGAAGCGATCACCCTGCCATTGCCAGATTCGTCGGCGTGAAAATTCTTCCATGCTGGCTAGCGGCTTGCTCGAGAAGAAATGGATATTGCCCACTTCCATCCATGCGATCAGTTCGTATTGATTGTTGCGAAACCCTGTATCGATAACCGGCTGGATCTTGGCTCGAACGGCATCAATCTCATCGTGATCCCGAAACAGGAAGGGCGTTTCGAGGATACGAGCCGGCGGAAAGATTTCTCCGATTCCATGCCCCGATAGCGCCGCGCCCTGCAGTTGGTTAAACCGTATCTTGCGCAGCATGTCTGGTTCGTCCCCAGAGATGCCGCCGGGATAAAACTTGACGGTCAGCCGGCCCTGGCTTTTGGTGGCCAGCTCGCGTCCCCAGGCATCAAACGCTTTCATCCAGGTTGAGCCGTGCGGCGCCAGGGTGGAAAATTTGAGCACATAGGTGTCGGCCGCATGCACCAGGCCGCTGACGCACAAAATAAGCGTACCGAGTAATGCTTTCAGTGCGATTGTATAAGTCAGCTTCAAAACAGGTCCTCCTCTTGGGCCAGGAGCTCGGCCGCTTTTCGTTTGGCCAGCATGTTGGCGAAATTAAGATCAGGGTCGATCTTCGCACTATCCGGCGCATTCACGACCTTGCTCAAGGTTTGGTGGAACGCTGCACGATCATTCATCTGCCGCTGCAAATACTGCGCGCGATATACGTCGATCCAGAGCATCCGGTTCTGGGTCAATTGCGCCGCACGATCAAAGTGCTGCGCCGAACGTACGAAATCGCCGCCAAACATCGGTGCGCGGCCACCGTAATACACCCCGAAAAAAACATGGGCGCTGCCATGGTAATAGGCCTCATCGAGAACCAGTGCACGCCGCATCAGTGCTTCGACCCGAGGCAATTCAGCCAGTCGCTCAGGTTCATCCAACTGCAGTTCAATCAGTTTGGCCCAGGCCGATGCAGTCCAAAATAGCGCGGGGACAGCACGCACGTCGAGTTTGGCGAGTGCAGCATCCAGTGAAGCCGGCTGACCTTTCAGCATGGCCGGGGTCACGCCCGCATCAGTCAACGCAATTTCAGCATGCGCCATGGCACGCTGATACAGCTTGATGGCGCGCACCGAATCCGCTTCATCAACAAATGCCATGGAGTAGCCATAAAACGCCATCGCTGCCTGAATGCGATAGGCCGTATTGCCTGGATCGGCCAGCAACAGCGCTTCGATCATCTTGATGTTGGCAGGGATGCTGGCACGTGCAAGCTCGTAATCGGTTTCACGATTCATGGCGGTCACGCCATAATCAATAATGGGTGACGCTCCCCGCGCAACAATTTGTGCGGTGGAACAGCCACCCAGCAATAAGCTGGCGGCCATCAAGGCAACAGAAATCGACAACGTGCGCATAAGGATGGGCATCTCGTTCATGACTGGTTGATTTGTACCGGACATCGTAGCATCGTGCGCAACAAGTTTTGCGGATTTGCTGCCCCATGCTTACGAAGCTTAACGTTCCAGGCAACGCACGACGCATACCGGGGGTGGCTTTGGCATAATGCAATCTTCTCGAATCAGTGAACACATCCGGTGCCCCATACCCAACGTGGCTGGCTAGCCCATCCACCTGCTCTTCCCCGTCAGCTTCGTCACTGGCTATGTGATCACGGATCGTTGACCAAGCGGCTGAAGGCGCGTTGCAGCCATTTTGGCGTGACGCCGCTCTCGACAGGCTTGGCACGCGTGCACCTTGATGAAACAGTTCTGATGGAGGGGTCTCACGCGCAACGTGCCTATGTGAGAGATGTCATCCTGTCGTGCGACCAGCGTGTCGTGGTATTTGCACACAGCGTATTACGGCGCGCGAGTTTGCGAGG
>JAAFGW010000253.1 GCA_010365175.1 Sulfuriferula multivorans
CAGGCGCGCGAGGCCAAGCGAGCCGATGAAAACGAAAATTGCACCGGTAAGGATCAGCAGGGAAAGCAGGATATCGATCATGTCAGGCACTCACTCGATGACGTCGCCGCGCAGCAGATATTTGCACAGGGCCACGGTGCCCACAAACCCCATCATGGCAATCAGCAGCGCTGCCTCAAAATAAATGGCGTTGTCCAGATGGATGCCGAGCAGAACGAGCAGGGCGAGTGTATTGATATAGAGCGTGTCGAGCGCGAGGATGCGGTCGGGCGCGTCAGGCCCCTTGAGCAGGCGCCAGAAACTCAGCAGAAAAGCCAGGCTGACCAATCCATAGGCTATCGGAATGACGGTCGTCAACATCAGTCCTCCTCCCCTTCAAAAATCCGTTTCAGCGGGGCTTCGTAACGCTGCTTGATTTCAGCAACCAAGGCAGCGGCATCGTTAGTATCCACGGTGTGCACGATCAGGGTGCGCTTGTCTTCGCTCAGCAGCGCAGACACCGTGCCGGGCGTCAGCGAAATGGTGTTGGCGAGCAGGCTGATCGTGAGATCGCGCTTCAGCACCAACGGAATCTGGACAAACGCCGGGCGTAACCGGGTAGGCCCGCGCAGGATCAGCCAGGCGACCTGGAAGCTGCCGCGTACGATGTCGTAGATGAATACCACCAGATAACGCAGCAAGGCGAGTGGATGGCGGATGCGGATGACATCAGGCCAGAAGCGCGAAGTGGCGAAGGGAATCAGCCAGCCGAGCAGGGCGCCCAGTACCAGTTGGCCGGCGGACAGCTGGTTGACCAGCAACAGCCACAACACGGTGAGCGTGACCGTCAACAGGGGGTGCGGCAGCAAGCGTCTCATGGCGTCGTACCCAAAACGGCTTCGATGTAGTGCTGGGGCGACAGCAGTTGCGCAGCCGTGGCGGTTGCGTAGTCGGACAGCGGTCCGGCCCAGATCACCAGGCCAAGAATCAGCAGCAGCAGGCCAGCAACGGGCGTCAGCGCAAAATAGGTCGGCGTGATTTGCTCACTCGTTTCGTGAGCCGAATGCGTTCGATAGAACAGCAGGCTTCCGCTGCGTGCCAGTGCGACCATGCTGGCGAAACCCGTGGCGAGCACGCCCCCCCACACCCAGGGCATCAATGGCAACTCGGTTGCGGCTTTCAACAGCATGAACTTGCCGAGAAAGCCGGAGAGCGGCGGCAGTCCGACAATGGCGATCGCGACGAGGAAAAACAGACCGCCCAGGGTGCGCGCACCCGGCATGACGGGCCCGGATTCAAGGCGGTCAGCAAGCGGGCCGCGCGCACGACTGATCGCGTCGGCCAGCAAAAAGAATGCGGCGGCGCTGAAGGTGGAATGCGGCAGGTAATACAGGCCGGCTGCCACCGAGTCGACCGTGCCGAGACCGAAGGCCAGCAGCAGCGAGCCAATCGACGCCACCATCAGATAGGCAATTTGTTGGCGCAGCGAAGTGCTCGCCAGCACGCCGAACACGCCCATCGCCAGGGTGCCCAGTGCGAGCGGCGCAAGCCAGGCATCCAGCAGGCCGGACACCGGCCCGGCGGCCTCGCCGAACATCAGGCTGTAGACACGCAGAATGCTGTAAGCGCCCACCTTGGTCATGATGGCGAACAATGCCGCCACCGGGGCGCTGGTGTGTGCATAGGCGGCAGGCAACCACAAATAAAACGGCAACAGGGCGGCTTTGAGTGCAAATACGGCAAACAGCAGCAGGCCGGCAGTTTGCACCAGCGCCACGTTTTCGGGCGGCACCTGCGCGAGTTTCACTGCGAGGTCGGCCATGTTGAGCGTGCCGGTCACGCCATACAGCGTGCCGACGGCGAACAGGAACAGCGTTGAGCCGACCAGGTTGATGACGACAAAATGCAGCCCTGCCTTGACCCGGTTACGGCCGCCGCCGTGCAGCAACAAGCCGTAGGATGCAAGCAGCAGGATCTCGAAAAACACGAACAGATTGAACAGGTCGCCGGTGAGGAATGCGCCGTTGAGACCAAATAGTTGCAGCTGGAACAACACATGAAAATGCCGTCCTTCGGTGTCCCCCCCTCGTATCGCATAGAGCAGGGCAAACACGGCCAGCAGCGAGGTGGTCAGCAGCATCCACGCCGCCAGTCGGTCGACCACCAGCACGATGCCGTAAGGTGCGGCCCAGTTGCCCAGCGCATAGACCAGATGGGTGCCATCGCCGGCTGTTTGCGTCAATGTGATCGCCAGCGGAATCAGCGCGAGCGTGGCGAACAGGCTGATGCCCCGTTGCCATGCCAACGCCTTCGAGCGCAGGACCAGCAGCACAATGCCGGTGAACAACGGCAATACCACCGGCAGGATGGGCAGATGGGCGAAGCTGCTCATCGACGGTGGGCCTCGTCGTGATGCAGGCCGTCCACATGGTCATTGCCGAGTTCGGAGCGCGCCTTGAGTGAGAGCACAATGACAAACGCAGTCATGCCGAAGCTGATGACGATGGCGGTGAGCACCAGTGCCTGCGGCAGCGGGTCAGTGTATGCCGTGGCCGCGTCGCGGATCACCGGCGGCACGCCGATGGCCAGCCGGCCCATGACAAACAGGAACAGGTTGACGGCGTAGGACAGCAGGGTGAGCCCCAGCACAACCGGGAAAGTCTGGCCGCGCAACGCGAGAAACACGCCGCCTGCCGTCAGCACGCCAATAACCAGTGCAATCAGCGCCTCCATTAGCGGGGACTCCGGGTTTTGGGCAGCGTGTGATGCAGGCCACCGAGATTAAGCAGGATCATTAGTGTGGCGCCGACAACAACCAGGAAGACGCCGAGATCGAACGCCATCGCCGAGGCGAGTTCGAATTCGCCGACGATGGGCCAGTTCACATGGCCATAGGTCGACGTCAGGAAGGGCGCGCCAAATAACCAGCTCCCCAGTCCGGTCAGGGTGGCGATGCCCAGCCCCCAGGCAATCAGCGGATGGTTGTCAGAGGGGACGCGCTGATGCGTCCAGTGCATGCCGTTGGCAAGGAATTGCACGATCAGGGCGACGGCCGTGATCAATCCGGCGATGAAACCGCCGCCCGGCTGATTGTGGCCGCGCAGCAGGATGAACACGGCAACCAGTAGCGCGAGCGGCAGCAGGATTTGCGTCAGCGTGGCCATGATGGTCGGATGCATGTCGGGGTCCCAGGGGCGGCCCGCGCCATCGTGGACAGGGGCGGGCAAATGCAGGTTTTGCAACATGGCCACGATGCCGAGTCCGGCGAGCGCCAGCACGGTGATTTCGCCCAGCGTGTCGTAGCCGCGGAAATCGACCAGGATGACGTTGACCACATTGCTGCCGCCGCCACCCGGCACGCTGTTCGCGAGGTAGTAGCCGGCGATGGTGTCGAAGGGTCGGGTGAGCACGGCCCAGGCCAGCGCGGCGGTGCCGGCGCCGGCTACCAGTGCGATCACGCCGTCACGCCAGACGCGCCCGGGGTCTTGTTCGGCAGCGCCGTGCTGCGGCAGAAAATACAACGCCAGCAGCAGCAACACGATGGTGACGATTTCGACCGACAGCTGGGTCAGTGCCAGATCGGGCGCAGAAAATTTCACGAAGGCGAGCGACACCACCAGCCCCACCACGCCGATGGTGATGACCGCGATGAAACGCTGCTTGTGCCACCAGACAGTAGCTAAGGTAGCGATGATCAAGGCAGCTGCAGCGAGCAGGCTGACCGGATCAAGCGGTAACCCGCTGCGACTGCCGGTAAGCAGGGAGTCGTTTGCCAGCCACGGCGAGACGCCGAGTACGACCGCTGCCACCAGCAGAAAGACCACCTGGCGCTGCAACGAGCCGGTGTCGATCAGGCGAGTGATGCGGCGTGCCAGCGAGGTCAGACCATCATGCAAACCGTTGTAGATCACACGCGCATCAAGCCGGCCGAGCGTGCGTTCGTGCCAGACCAGCAGCGTCGGATGCAGCGCATAAATCAGTGCGCCACCGGCCAGCGCGATCAGGCTCATGATCAAGGCCGGGTTAACGCCATGCCATAGCGCCAGCTGATACTCGGGCAGCGCCGTTTGCAACGTGCTTTGCGCGGCGACGGCAAGCAGCGGTCCCACAGTCAGCGCGGGGGCGATCCCCACCACCAGACACAGCACCACCAGCACTTCGACCGGCACTTTCATCCAGCGCGGCGGTTCGTGTGGCGTGCGCGGCAGGTCAGCGGGTTCGTCTTTGAAAAAAACGTCGTGAATGAAACGGAGG
>JAAFGW010000002.1 GCA_010365175.1 Sulfuriferula multivorans
CGCCCGCCATCCACCACCACGATCTCGCCTGTGATGTAGCTGGCCGCGTCGCTGGCCAGGTAGGCCACAATGTCAGCCACCTCAGAGGGTTCGCCAAGTCGCTTCATCGGGGTGCGACTCATCACTTTTGTCTTGGCTTCTTCGCTTGTCAACACGGCTTTGTAGGCAAGCTCGGTGGCGATGGTGCCGGGCGCGACGGCGTTCACACGCACACCTTTGTCTGCCAGTACCAGCGCCATCACGCGCGTGAGCTGGTTGATGCCGCCCTTGCTGACGTTGTAACTGGAAATTGAAGGAATGGTCAGCACAGCGTTGACTGAGCTCATATTGACAATGCTGCCCTTCCCCGCCTTGGCCATCTCGCGCGCAACGGCCTGACCAACCAGAAATGAGCCTTTGAGATTGATGCGCAAGACCTCGTCGAAGTCGGCCTCGGTAACGTCCAGGAACTCTGCGGTTTTGAAAATCCCTGCATTGTTGACGAGCACGTCGATGCGGCCGTGCGCTTCCATAGTTTGGGCTACGAGCGCGTCGACCTGGGTCTTTACACCTACATCGCAATGCACGTACAGACCGCCGAGTTCGCTGGCCAACGCCGCGCCGCGAGTGTCGTGGATATCGGCAATGACAACCTTGGCACCTTCGCGAGCGAAGCGGCGAATGCAAGCTTCGCCAATGCCTTGAGCGCCGCCGGTAACAATGCAGATGCGGCCTGCCAAGCCAAAAGAGATTTGCGAAGAATCTGGAGGGGAAAGAGAGTTCATATTAGGACGGTACCACGATTAAGAATTTAAAACGCAATTGTTATAGGTAGCGATACTTTTCATTTGGTCGCTACAAATCGGAACACTACCGAATTATGAAAGGCGGGTTCGATCTTTCATTTGGAGTGAAACCGCAGGCATAAAAGTGGCTGGCAATCTCAGCATCCTTGTTCGATGTTAGAAATTACTGATGCGATCCGCATATCGCCGCGTCCATTCGCCAAAACTCAGCTATCAGCCACGTTAAACAAGAAGCGAATCGGAGAATCCTGACTGAAGCCATTACTAGAAAGGAGCGAGTCCCAGTGCGGCCCGAAAGCGATTCTTCAAATAGACGCCATCGCGTGGCGGCAGTGCACGCGGCAGTTCATCTGCACGAATATGCACCTGAGCAAAGGTGCAATCCTGACGTGAGTTCACAACTTGGGCCAATGATTCAACCGAATCCATTTCATCAATCTCCACTATATTGCCAATGCCGCAGCCACGGGCAACTGCAGACAGGCTGGTACCCAAACTGGTATGGCTGGGTTGCATGCCTGTCTCACCGAAGTGCCCATTGTCCAGCACCACGATGCTGAGGTTGACTGGCTGCTGTGCGCCGATGGTAGATAGCGCGCCTAGTCCCATGAGCTGTTCACCATCACCTGTAATAACCACCACGCTGCGTTCCGGCTGCGCCAATGCCAATCCGAGACCGACAACCGCAGCGCCTCCCATCGCACCCCACAGATAGAAGTTTTCCGGGCGATCGCCAGCGGCAAACACATCGTATGAGGAAGAACCAAGCCCGGTAATCACCAAAGACTGCGGGCAGGCCGCAAGCAGCCTGGATACAAATGCGCGACGATCAATCGTGGCGACTGCATTAGTTCGCCTCATTTTGTATGCTCCCATTTTTTTCTTCCAATCAGGCTTTGCGACAGCAACACCACCACCGATTCCCCACCTTCAAAAGCGGCATCAAATCCTGCACGCACCGTTTCCGCCACTTCGTCTGGTTTGCTTGCGCGAAGAACAGTGACACCCATCAACTCCAGCGCACCTTGGGTTGCCTTGCCCATAGGGGCCTGCCACGGGTTGAATTCAGCCCATTCGCCCCGCATCGTGATGAGAGAGAAAAAAGGGAACCTGCAGTTCTGTATCAGCGACAGCATATTGATGCAGTTACCGACCCCGCTACTCTGCATCAGCAGCACGGAACGTTGACCGCCCAACCAGGCCCCACACACGGTCGCCACGCCCTCCTCCTCCGTCGTGAGTACCACACCACGCATATCGGGATCAGAATGAACGCGTCGGATGACATGTGCGTGACCAGCGTCCGGAACATACGCTACCTGGCGCACACCTCCTTCTTTTAGAATGGAGAAAATCTCTTCCTGCCACATAGGTGGCGATGCAATAGCGCTATTCATGAAATGGATGTCCTCATCGGTAGCAATCGTGCGCAATAGTAGGATATAAAAAACCACGAGTCCAATAAATATATTCTTGGTAACGATCAGTTTTTGGCATGACTGAAAACAGCCGCAAAAAGATGAAACGATAGAGAAACGGAGAATGATTTGGACATTAAACAGCTGAGAGCTTTGCTCGTAATAGCGGAAACCGGCAGCGTTTCGCGTGCCGCTGAAATTTTGAATATCGTGCAACCGGCGGTGTCCAGGCAACTACGACTGTTGGAAGAAGATTTGGGAACCACCCTGTTTTCTCGTGGGCGGCGAGGCATGGAGCTGACTGATTCCGGGCAACTTCTGGTTGAACACGCCCGCCGCGCATTGCGAGAATTGGATCAGGCGAAAGCTGAAATTTCTCCGGAACCTGGCGTCGTCACAGGCATAGTCACGATTGGACTATTGCCAAGCACCAGCGATCTGCTGGCCGCGCCTTTGATCACTGCACTCAAGCAACAACACCCCAAATTGACGGTTCGGATCTCGGTCGGCTATGCCGGCTACTTGCAGAAGTGGCTGGAAAATGGCGAGGTCGATGTGGCACTTCTGTATGATCCGAAGCCTTCTTCGCTGCTGGAAGTCGAGCCCTTGCTGAATGAAGCGCTGTATCTGGTCGGACTGCCCGATGCAGGCTTGAGCCAAAACTGTCCGGTACCACTTCAGGATCTGGAAAAGAGAGCCCTGATCCTTCCAAGTCAACCGCATGGCTTGCGGTTGCTGCTTGACCACGCATGTGCGGTGGCCGGAGTGCAACTGTCGATCGTTGCGGAAACAAACGCCATGAGCATCCAGAAAAATCTGGTAAGTAACGGCCTTGGTTTCACTGTCTTACCCAGTGTCGCGATTTTCGAAGACGTCGCGCACGGGCGCCTGTGCGCGGCGCCAATCACTGCGCCGGATTTACAGCGAAAAATTGTGTTGGCATTACCGATCACCCGGCGTTCTTCAATTGCTGTCCGTTGCGCAGTCAGCGAACTGCGCAGACAAATCAAGGCGTTGGTAAGCCAAAACTGCTGGCCGGGGGCGAAGTGGCTGGCCGCCTGATCAGAGAAACTGTGGTGCCGCCTGTGTTCAATTGAAGGAAACCGGGTCGGAATGCCTCGCATGCTCGTTTGACCTGTGACGTTCAAGGAAGCAAAATCGACGCCCCTGTGGTCTTCCCTGATTCCACGTCACGATGCGCTTGGGCGACATCTTTCAAATCGTAGCGCTGGTGAATGTCGACGCGGACTTTACCCGATCCGACCATCCTGAACAGATCGGCCGCCATACTAGCCATATCCTCCCGCTTGGCGGCATAGGTAGTCAGCATTGGACGAGTAATCGAGAGTGCTCCGCGCGATGCAAGTTCTCCAAGGTCGAATGGCGGCACTGGGCCGGACGTGGTGCCGAAAGCGACCATCATGCCCAGCGGAGACAGGCAATCAAGCGATGCGATGAAAGTATCCTTTCCGACGGAATCGTAGGCCACAGGAACACCTTTACCGCCAGTGATTTCCTGGACACGCTGAACAATATTTTCCTTCTTGTAGTTGATCGTGTGAGTGCAGCCGTGCGCCTTCGCCATGGCGGCCTTGTCATCGGACCCTACGGTGCCGATCATCGTTACGCCCAGCGCTTTCGCCCACTGGCAGGCAATCAGGCCGACCCCGCCTGCTGCCGCATGGAACAGAATAGTCTCGCCACTGTGCAAAGGAAATACGCGATTGAACAAGTATTGCACTGTCAAACCTTTCAGCATCACGGCAGCGGCGGTTTCAAAATCGATCTCGTCCGGCAGCTTTACCAGTATGGCGGCAGGTACGATGCGCACCTCCGCATACGCGCCGGTTGGACGCAATGCATAGGCAACCCGATCTCCCGATTTCAAATCCGAAACACCCTCTCCCACAGCCTCCACCACACCGGCTCCTTCGATACCCAAACCGCCCGGCAATGCCTGTGGGTACAAGCCGCTACGAAAATAGACATCGCTGAAATTCAAGCCGCATGCGAGGTTGCGCAGTCGCGCTTCGCCCACACCCGGTGCGCCAACCTCAACATCGACATATTCCATTACTTCTGGACCGCCGACCTTAGATATCCGGATTGCTTTGTGAATGGTCTGGTCTGCAGAGGATTTGTTACCGTGTGGCACGTTCAAAACGCGCCCCTACACGGTTCAGCATCGAGCATGATATTGGCAGATAGCCAACTATCCGTTGATGTTGAGTAACGCGAATTCAATAGAATGGCGACCAGATTTTTGAGCATTAGTCTCCCCGCTGTGGAAGCGTTACCTTCAAGCTGGTTTGCACCTCGATAAAGTAAGGCCCCTTCGCCGCCAAACCACGTGCAATCGCCGCATCGATTTGCCTCTCTTCCGTGACCGCTTCGCTTTGTATGCCGAAGCCTTCAGCAATGCGAATGAAATCCGGATTGAAGAGCGTGGTGCCAACGTGGCGACCTGGATAGTTGATCTCCTGATGGATGCGAATGGACGCATAACAGTTGTTATTCGAAAGAATGAACAGGATGGGCAGCTTGCGCTCAACCGCCGCAATCATTTCATTACCAGTCATCATGAAGCCGCCATCGCCGACCATACAGACCACCTTGGCTTCCGGATGACGCAGTTGCGTTGCCACTGCGGCTGGCGTTCCGTAGCCCATGGCACCAGACAAGGGCGCCATAAGGCGCTGCGGATGGGTAAATGGGAAATGTCTATATACCGGCGCCGCAAAAGTACCCGCATCGAGGCAGACCATCATATTTTTCGACGCTTGATTGGCAAGTAAACGGACGACGTTCGCGAAGGTCACACCGTCGTCGGAAGTACGGGTCGGCCACGCGGCAATCTGATCGTAGATGTCGCGTAATTGCCGGTTCCAGTCCATGCGCTTCTCCGAAATCGATGGCCGCTCCCGCGGCGTCAAGTCTGCTGCCAGCGTAGCAGGATCACACACCAACCCGAAATGCGGTGCAAAATGCAATCCGACAATGTGATCATCTGGGTAGCAGTGGACGAGGGTTTGCCTCGGCTGCGGCAGGCGCGGAAAGGTATAACCCTGGCTTGTGATGTCATCCAGCCGCGTGCCGAGCGCAAGGATCAAGTCGCTCGAATGGAACACGGACATTTGTTTTTCCGGATTGGACAGCCCTAGATCACCTACGAACAAGGGGTGGCGATTGGGGAACACGTCATGCCGGCGGAAAGATACGGCAACGGGAATATTCCACGCTTCGGCAAAGGCAAGCAGCGCTTCGCGTCCGCCCGGTTTATCAAAAGCGCCGCCAGCCACGATCAGAGGGCGTTCGGCATGCACGAGCAAAACCTTCAATTGTTCCAGGGTAGCGGGCGCCGCGGTAGTCGGCGCGTTAGTACGCGCAATCCACCGATGCTGAGGAGTCTGCTGCTGCTGGATATCCTCAGGGACGACAATGACAACGGGGCCCGGTGTACCCGAGGTCGCCATGCGGATCGCTTTGAAAGCGATCTCGTTCAGTTGCAAAGGATCTGTCGCTTCGACCACCCATTTGGCGATCGATCCGAACATCTTCTGATAATCAATCTCCTGAAACGCCTCCCGGCGCAAGTCTTTTTTCGGGATTTGCCCAATAATGAGAATCAGCGGAATCGCATCCTGCTGCGCGGTATGAACCGCGATTGATGCGTTGGATGCACCCGGCCCGCGGCTTACCATCACGACACCGGGACGCCCTGTCAGGCGGCCGTCTGCACAGGCCATGAAACCCGCACCCGACTCATGGCGGCAAGTGACGACGTCGATTTCGGGAAAATCGCCCAGCGCATCGAGGAGCCCGATGTAGCTTTCACCTGGCACTTGAAAAATGCGGTCTATTTGGTTTGCTGCAAAGACTGATAACAATGCGTGCGAAGATGTATTCAATTTGATTCAAACAGATGATTGCCGGATTTGGGCGATAGGGAGGCGGTACTTGCCGTCATAAACGAAACGAGGTGTCGCGCCGGTCGAGATAGCGCAGCATCCCGGGCCATTCCATGAGTCCATACGGTCGGCGAGTCCCCGGTTTGTACAGGTGCGCGGTATGCTCGACAACGGCCGATGGAGGAAGATTCAATTCGGTATTGCAGGCCATGGCATCGACCTGCGCGCGACATGCCATTTCGAGCCAGTACATGGCATTGAACGCTTGCGGGATATCGGCACCTACTGCAAGCAGGCCATGATTGCGCAGGATCATCACCTCGCTGTTGCCCAGGTCGGCCACCAGCCGCTCGCGCTCGCCGAGGTCGATGGCCACGCTTTCATAGTCATGGTAAGCGACGCTTCCGAAGCGCATGGCGGTTTGCGTCAACGGTAGCAGACCGCATTTCAGAGCTGACACCGCCATGCCGGCCCGGGTGTGGGTATGAATGACACACTGCACGTCATGCCGTGCCGAATGGATTGCGCTATGGATCACGTAGCCGGCCGCATTGATGCCGTAATCCGTGCAGGGGTTCCGCAGGACATTGCCGTCGATATCTATGGTGACAAGGCTGGAAGCGGTGATCTCCTCGTACATGTAGCCGTACGGATTGATCAGCAGGTGACCTTCCCTTCCCGGAATGCGGGCGGTGATATGGTTGTAAATCAGGTCGCTCATGCCGAACAGCGGCATCAGGCGATAGCACGCAGCGAGGTCTACCCGCGTCTGCCACTCCGCCTCAGAAACGCAAGCCCGCACGTCCCGATGCAAGTCAGCCATGTTTTCTCCTCTTGATCGGCCGCCGCACATGGGCGGCCGACGTGTTGCCCATTACTCGATTTTCACGCCCGTTTCACGCACCAGCTTGCCCCATTTCGCGTGCTCGCTCTTGATATGCGCAGCGAATTGGTCCGGGGTACTCTTCAGGATTTCTGCACCCATTGCGAGCAAGCGTTTTTGCGTTTCTGGCTCATCAAGGATCGCATTCAATTCGCGGTTGAGCTTTTCAACTATAGGCTTTGGCGTACCGGCGGGCGCCAGCAAGCCAAGCCATGCGCCTGCATCAAAACCGGTGACGCCCAGCTCATTGAGGGTCGGAATTTCCGGTGCGTACTTCGAACGCCCCAATGTACTGACTGCCAGCGCCTTGAGCCTTCCGCTCTTTACATGAGGCATGACGGACACCATGGTGTCAAAGGTAACGTCCACCTGGCCGCCGATCAGGTCGGTCTGCGCCTGAGCGCTACCTTTGTATGGAATATGGTTCAACTTCACGTCAGTACTCTGCATAAGCATTGTCATGAGCAGGTGAGTGGTGGTCCCGTTACCAATCGACGCGTAGTTTAAAGCTCCCGGTCGGGTTTTGGCTTGCGCCAGGAAATCCTGGAACGTGTTGATCTTTGAATTGGAATTGACTACCAGCGCATAGGGTAGCCAGGAATGCAAACCGATCGGTGCAAAGTCGCGCAACGAGTCGTAAGACAGGTTTGTATAAAGATGGGGATTGGTGGCCATGGGAGCGGTTGCGCTGATGATCAGCGTGTAACCATCAGGAACCGCTTTCGCAGCCGCAGCAGCACCGATGCTACCCCCCTGCCCGGCTTTGTTCTCAATGATGAAAGGCTTCCCCAACCGTTGTGCAAGGCGTTCACCCAGCACGCGTCCTACACTGTCGGTTGCCGTTCCCGGCGGGAAGCCGACGATGACTGTCACTGGTTTATTGGGATAGTCGGAAGCCGGGTTCTGTGCCAATGTACTCTGCGCAGAGCCCAACGCCACCAGTCCAAATGCCACCGAAAGTATCTTCATCGAAATTTTCATTTTGTCTCCTGATATTTAATTTACAACACTCTGAATCAGTAAAAAGCCGTCTTCTCACGCCCGCTTACAAACACAATGTCAGGTTTTGCCGTCCTCGTTCCCGAATCCGTCATCGACGATGACCTCAATCAGGCTCGGCGCACCACTGCGAATCGCCTCCCGCAACGCGAGATGGATATCGCCAGGGTCAGTGACGCAACGCGCCGCGAGCCCCAGCCCTTTCGCCACCGATACGAAATCGATCGGCGGATCTTTCATGTCCATCGCGACGAAACGGGCGGATTTACGGCCGGCCAGCAGGCGTTCCTTGATAATCCGGTAGCTGCGGTTATTGATGATGACGTAGGTGATTGGCAGCTTCAGGTGTGCCGCTGTCCATAGAGCCTGTATGCCATACATAGCACTGCCGTCGCCTATCGCCGCTACTACGGGACGCCCGGGCTGCGCCAGGCTGACCCCGATTGCGCCTGGCACACCAAAGCCCAAGCCGCCACTTGCCAAACCGTAAAAGCTATTGGCATCCTGCATCGGCAAGAAGCTCGCCAGCGCCGGCGCGGATGTCAGCGCCTCTTCAATCACGATTGCATTGTCCGGCAACGCGTCGACCAGACGCATCATCAAGAACCGCGGATCAATCGGATTGGACGATGCAACAGCATCCGCCTCCCGGCGCGCCTTCTCGCGCTGCGAAGACCAGTTGCACGATTTCAGTTCACTCAGTCGCTGCTCAGCCTTGCCCGCCTGCGTCGACGAACGCCTAGCCCGCAACACCGGCAGCAATGCTCGCAAGGTTTCCTTCACGTCGGCCCGAATCGCGAATTCGGTCGGATAGTTCTTGCCCAGCTCCCAGTCGCGTTCGGTTATGTGTACAACGGGCATGCCATCGGGCAGTGGATCAACCGGGCTATAAGGCGACATGCGTAACAGGTCGGCGCCCAGACAAAGCAGGAGATCGTATTGCTGCAGAATTTCCCGTACTTTTTTCTGGTTTCGAGTCAGGTCGCCCATGCACGCGAAATGATCAGACGGAAAGCGTGCATTGTATGGAACCGGTTCCTGATACACCGCAGCGCCAAGCAGATTCGCCAGTTCTCCAGCTTCCTTAAATATGTCGTGGTTGGCCAGTTCGCGCCCGGCAATCATCACCGGTTTTTCAGCAGCGAGCAGGCGGTCTGCAAGTAGATCAATCGTTTCGTCGGAAGGCCGCGTAGTGGCATCAACGCGTGTCGGGCTGCCGAAATCGAGTTCCGCCTCGTCATCCAGAATGCTACCCGGCAAACTGATGAAGACCGGCCCCATTGGCGGCGTCATGGCAATTTTTGCGGCACGGCGGATGATTCGCGGCAGATCCTCCACGCGGGTTACCTCGACTGCCCATTTCACCAGGGGTTGTGCAATCGGCACAAGTGGCTCATACAGCAAAGGTTCCTGCAAACCGTATCCGATTTCATACTGCCCAGCGGTAATGATCAGCGGCGAACCAGAAAATTTTGCGTTGTAGAGTGCCCCCATAGCATGGCCCAGTCCCGGCGTGCAATGAAGGTTGACGGCCGCAAGTTTATTGGACGCACGCGCAAAACCATCGGCCATTCCGAGCACAGACGATTCCTGCAGGCCGAGTACATATTTCAGTTCCGGGAATTGTGGAACCACTTCCATGATCGCCAATTCGGTGGTGCCAGGATTGCCGAACAGATGTGTCACGCCTTCGTCTATTAATAGTTGCAAAAAGGCAGCACGGCCAGTCATTCTGCGTTTAGTCATGTTCAGAAAACCTTAAATTAGGAAAATTTGATCGGAGATCCAACTCAGCCAAGAACTGAAGGCGGAACATGCGGATGTCAGCACATCGTGAACGGGTTTACGCTCGCTGCACCCGAAATGCACCAGATCCTCTTGGCCTGCAGGTATTCGCAAATTTCATCGATGCCATTTATCTCATCAATGAAGGTAGAAGGTCTGAGAACGTTATTGGTTGCCATGGTCAAACCAACTCAATGTTTCGGAAATTTGCACGAAAGTCATCTAGTACATCGGCACGATCTTGATACCTGCCGCCTCTATCTTTTCGCGCAGCGCCATAGCCATCGCCACCGCGCCCGGCGTATCCCCATGCACGCAGACCGAGTCAATCCGCGTGGGGATCCTCTTACCCGATGCACATACCAGCGCACCTTCTTCCAGCATTTGCATCACACGACTGGCCGCAAGTTCAGCGTCCTTGATCACCGCTCCCTCTATCGTGCGCGACTGCAGCATTCCGTTATCGGTATACACACGGTCCGCGAAAATTTCACGCGCAACCCTGAGCCCGGCCCGCTCTGCTGCAGCCTCGGTCTGCGTATGCGGCAGCGCCAGAAATAGCATCTCGGGATCGATCGACTTAACCGCCCGCACCAGCGTCTGCGCAATCTCCTTATCCGCAAACCCCATATGCGCCAGTGCACCATGAAACTTCACATGCGTGACCTTATGCCCGCACGCCCGAGCGATCGCCATTAGCGCACCAATCTGATAGACAACCATCTTCTCCAGCTCGACGAAATTATCAATCTGGATTTGCCGCCGGCCAAAGCCCTGGATATCCATGAAGCCAGGATGCGCACCAACACTCACGCCCTCGGCCAGCGCATTCCTCACGGTCCGATCCATCACCATTGGATCGCCGGCATGAAATCCGCAGGCGACGTTTGCCGACGAGACCACTTTCAGCAGCGCTTCATCATCGCCCATCTTGTAGGTTCCGAAGCTTTCACCCATGTCTGAATTGATATCTATTTGTTCCATGTCTTTTTCCTCAATGAAGTCAAATCACTGGACTCGCCAACGTCCAGTTCGAACAGCGGTGTGCCCTCCTCGATCAGTTGCTCATCCGACGCCAATGTGCGAACCACGCGTCCCCGTCGGTCCGCGAGAATTGCCTTGTATAAAACGTCGGTAACCTTCAACAAACCGAGCACGTCCCCGACAGCAACAACATCTCCCGCGGCGACCAGCGACACCGCCCTTAGCGGGTGAGCCGTCAAGAATATCCCTTTCGCATCCGCAACCACATGATGCGATCTGTGCTTAGGCAAAGTAGCCGATAACACAGATTCTTTGGCCCTCGTCGCCTCTGGCTGGAACTGCCGCTGCATCACGATACGAAGCGACGTGCCTGGCTCTTCCAGTTCGAAGGCCTGGATGTCGGCGTCCTTCAACCACTGGACCAGAGTAATCAGATCAAGAAGTTTCACTTGATGCCCGCATCTGCCGACGCTCCTTGCAAGGAAGCGAGGTCCGTCTCAATCTTCTGAAGCCAGGCACGCTCGGCGACCAGCGCCGCAATCGCGTCTTGCACCGTGACCGGCACAAACTTCAGGTTCTCACCCAGCCTGGCCTGCGCCAGTCGCCACATGTCTGCCTCAATCACGGTACCCATCTTCGGATAGCCGCCGGAGGTGTTGGCATCACTCATCTGGATGATCGGCTGGCCCGACGGTGGGACCTGGATGGTGCCGGGCACTATGCCGTGCGACAGCAGTTCCGATTGCCCCTTGGTGGGCAATGCGGTGCCAGAAAGCCGGTATCCCTGCCGGTTGCTGTTGGGGGTGATCAGCCACAAACTGTCCCAGAATTGAGCCTGTCCATATTTCGGAAATTTTTCGTATTCAGCGGCGGGAATGACCCTGACCGCCACTGCTCCGTCAGCGGACCCAGGGTTGAACGGCAGCGCGAGATGCGGCGGTTCGACGCCGTAGCCCGCTTCCCATTCACCCCTTGGGACGCTGGCGTTCAGCACCGCAAGCCGATCGCCTTTCCTGAGCGAGCGGCCGTCATGGCCGCCAAACTTGGCTTTGAGGTCAGTGCTGCGGGAGTTCAGCACAACTGGAACATTGATCCCGCCGCGCACCGTCAGGTAGGCCCTGCAGCCCCGGGTCGGTGCGGACAACACCAGCAGTTGGCCACTGCGCACCGGGGTGGCCCACCAAGGTAGTACTGACGCGCCATCGAGTTCAGCAGCGCAATCGGCACCCGTGACAACAATCCCCGTATCGGTGAGAAAGCGAACACGAAACGGAAAAATGGTGATTTCGATACAGGCGCTGTTTGGATGATTGCCCAGCAGCAGGTTTCCGGCGGCCAGCGCCAGTTTGTCCATCGTGCCTGCAACGGAGACGCCGATTTTCCGGTAGCCGTAGCGTCCGAGATCCTGGATGGTATTGAGCGCACCACTAGATTGCACCTCCATCATCGCTCAATCCTTTCGGCGCGGAACTTGATCTTGTCACCTGGCGCAAGCAGCGCTGGCGGATTTTTCGTCACATCGAAAAACACCTCCCGCGCATTGCCAATGATTTGCCAGCCGCTGGGGAACATCGACGGGATCACGCCGGCTTGAGCGCCGCCGATGGCAACAGAGCCGGCCGGCACCTGAAGCCGCGGCTCCTGTCGCCGCGGCATGAACAGCTTCGGATGTAGGCCGTCGAGATAGCCGAAGCCGGGATAGGCACCCAGAAAATACACCGTATAGATCGCTTTGGTATGCAGCCTGACCACCTCGTCGATGGACAGGCCGGCATGCCGCGCCACATGTTCCAGATCCATGCCGTTTTCCCCGCCATAGACGACTTCAATTTCCAGCGTCTTGCCGGCTTCGCCATCCCAATCGCATTGCGACCACAGCTTGAGGATGTCGGCCTTGATTCCTTCCGCCGTAACCGCTAGGGGATCGAACACCAGCATCAGGTTGTTCATCCCAGGCATGACTTCCATGACACCTGGCCACGCCTCCGCGCGCGCGGCCAGCGCCCAGATGCGCCGTTGCCAGGAGATATTCAGCGGCGCCGGCGCCTCACACAACAGCGCACAGGATCCCAAGTGGCTGAACCGGGGCGGTGATATCTCGTTTTTTCTGGTCACAGCGGTGCTCGAAATAAAAGCAGTTTTTACCCAGCCATCTGTTTCGGCAACCAGGTGATGATGCCAGGGAAGGCATAGACCAGCAGCACCGCGAAAGCTATCAGCAGGAACATCGGCAGTGCTTGGCGTGCCAACCATGTAATCTGCCTGCCGGTTATTCCCTGCAACACGAACAGGTTGAATCCGATCGGCGGAGTGATCTGCGCCATCTCGACTACCAGCACGACGAAAACGCCGAACCAGATCAGGTCGATACCGGCCTTCTCCACCGTCGGCAGAATCACGGCCATCGTGATCACAACCATCGAAATGCCATCCAGGAAGCAGCCGAGAACAATGTAAAACACCATCAGCGCGACGATCAGTGCGAAAGGCGTCAAGCCCAGTCCACCGATCCATTCCGCCAATTGGCGCGGCAAACCCATGTAGCCCATCGCCAACGTCAGGAATGCGGCGCCAGCCAGGATCAGCGCGATCATGCAGTACAGGCGGCAGGCACCCAGGAGGCTGTCAAGAAAGCTTTTCTTCGACAGCGCCCCCTGTGCTGCGGAAATGCTGAGCGATCCGACCACGCCTATCGCAGCCGCCTCCGTGGCTGTGGCGATGCCTGTATAAATCGAACCCAGTACCAGGGCAATCAGGGTTACCACTGGAATCAGGCTGAGAGACTCGCGCATCTTCCGCGCAAATGGCAGCTTTTCGGTGGCGGACGGAATTTTTCCAGGATTGAGCAACGCCCAGACAACGATATAACCCATAAACAGGCCGGCCAGCAGCATACCGGGAAATACGCCGGCGATGAACAACTTGGCGATCGAGACGTTGGCGGTCACCCCATAGACGATCATGATGATCGAAGGCGGAATCATCAGTCCAAGGGTACCGGCGCCTGCCAGCGTACCGATGGTGATGCCCTCGGGATAGCCGCGTTTGTTCAATTCTGGAAGGGTCATCTTGCCGATGGTGGCGCAGGTCGCGGCGGACGAACCAGACACCGCGGCAAAGATGGTGCACCCGATCACATTGGTATGTAACAGGCGGCCCGGCAGCAACTCCAGCCACGGTGCCAGTCCTTTGAACATGTCTTCCGACAGGCGGGTACGAAACAGGATTTCTCCCATCCAGAGGAACAGCGGCAGCGCGGTCAGCGTCCAGCTCGAGGACGCCCCCCAGATGGTGACCGCCATCGCGTCGCCTACCGGACGCGAGGTAAACAGCTCCATGCCAATCCAGGCCACGCCGACCAGCGACAGGCCGATCCAGGTCCCGCTAGCCAGCAGTACGAACAGGAGGAGGATGAGTGTGAACGTGATGACGAGTTCCATGGCGTTACTCCATGCGCGCCGGCTCGCGGGCCTGCTGCCCGTGCCGCGTCGGGTGGCCAGCAATCAGTGCCACCAGCTCATCGATAAAGGCAATGGCCAAGAGCGTGGCGCCGATCGCCATGCTCAACTGGGGAATCCACAGCGGTGTTGCGTCGGTGCTCTGCGAGATATCATGAAAGGTATAGGACTGCCAAACCAGCCTGATCGAGAACCAGGCCAGCGCTGTAGCGAGAAGTACCGCCGACACATGGCATGCAATTTCCAGCGCCCGGTTTGCCTTCGCGCCGACATGCTGCAGGATCAGCGTGACGCGGATGTGTTCGCCGCGCTTCAGGGTGTGCGCGAGGGTAAGAAAACTTACCGCGGCTACAAAATAGCCCGCATAGGCATCGCTGCCACTAGGGTTGAAATTGAACATGCGGCCCAGTACATTGGCAAGGACCATGGCTAGCGTGCCAATCATGAACAAGGCAGCTAGCCACCCGGCGCCGTCATAGAGAAAATCAAGAAATTTGCGCATTGCGACCTAGTGGTGTGACAAGTTGATAACGAAGTACCGATTGGCGCGGTCTTGGCCAGCCGCGCCAATCGTTTGTTGTTATCCCGAAAATGCTATTTGCGGTATGCGTCGATGATTGCCTTGCCGTCCGCGCCAGCCTGCTTCAGCCACTCGTTCAGCATGGTGTCGCCGATCTTCTTCAGATCGGTCTGGAACTTCACGCTCGGCTTTTCAACCTTCATGCCGTTCTTCGCGAGCTGCTCAAGGTACCACTTGTTTTTGTCCTCGCTTGATGTCCACCCACGCTCTTCAGCGGCGGCGGCAGCTTTGACAACTGCGTCCTGAGTAGGCTTGTCAAGCGCAAGAAAAGCCTGCTGGTTGACGATCACCAGGTTCTTCGGCAGCGACATATTGATTTCGTAGAAATACTTCACCTGTTCCCAGGCCTTACTGTCGTAGCCGGTTGCGCTTGACGTCGCGAAGGTTTCGACTGCGCCGGTGGCTAGTGCCTGAGACAGTTCGGCGGCCTGGATCGTGACCGGCTGTGCACCAACCAACTCGGCGATGCGACCGCTGACCGCGTTATACGCACGCCACTTGGAACCCTTCAGGTCGGCGGCGGAGTTGAGCGGCTTCACGCTATAGATGCCGCCCGGCTGCCAAGCGACCGAATACAACACTTTCAGACCCTGCTTGTTCAGGCGCGTTTCAGTCGCCGGTTTACTGAGTTGCCACAGCTTCTTCGCATCAGCATAGCCGTTGGCGATAAAGGGCACCGCATCCAATGCGAAGATCGGGTCTTCGTTGCCAAAGTTGGAGAGAAAGATCTCGCCTGTCTGCGCTTGACCGCCTTGCACTGCACGCTTGATCTCATTTGCTTTGAACAGCGATCCGTTACTGTGAATGGTGATCTTGAGCTTGCCGTTGGTCGCCTTGTCAACGTCATTAGCAAACTGCTGCAGGTTCTCGGTGTGGAAATTACCCGGCGGGTAGCCGGACGGCAGATCCCACTTGACCTGGGCAAATGCCGGGTTGAAGGTCGTGGCGAGCGCGACCGCGGCGACGATCGTAAGTTTGCGCATTAGTTGCTTATTCATTTCATGTCTCCTTTTAGGTGTTTGTCCTGCCCCGGTATGGGGTTATCACTTTGAAAAACAAGTTAGTTTGGTTGTCAAAATCCTCCCTGTATCTTCTGCGGGGCCCCTTTGAGAATGGCCTCTGTAGTGGAGAGCAATACGCACAGCGTTATCGCTTCGGCTGCGGTCTTGATCTGCTCCAGCGTGGCAAAGCTGGGCGCGATACGAATGTTGCTGTCGTTCGGATCGCATCCGCCAGGGAACGGCGCCCCAGCCGCGGTCAACGCGATACCGGCGTCCTTGGCCAGGTCAATGACGCGCTTCGCACAGCCGGGGAGAACGTCGAGACTGATGAAATACCCCCCCTTTGGCTTGGTCCATTGGGCAACGCCGCTTCCACCCAACTCCCGTTCGAAGATGGACAACACCTCTGAAAATTTTGGCGCCATGATGGCCCGATGCTGATTCATCAGGCCCCTGATTCCCGCTTCGTCTTTCAGGAAACGCACATGTCGCAACTGATTCAACTTGTCCGGTCCAACGGTATGGATATTGAGTCGATCCAGCATCCACGCCACGTTGCGGGGAGAGGAGCCGAACACAGCAACTCCGCTGCCTGCCATGGTCATCTTCGAAGTTGACGCAAACACCAGGGCACGTTCGGGGTAGCCATGCTGTTCGCACAGTTGCACGATGTTGGCAATTTCCACCTGCTCCTCGGTCAGATGATGTACTGCGTAGGCGTTATCCCAAAACAGTCGAAAATCGGTCGCCGCCGTTGGCATTGATGCCAGAGCCTCAATGGTGTCCGGCGCGTAGACGCTGCCGGTCGGGTTGCTGTATTTGGGAACGCACCAGATGCCTTTTACCGAGCGATCGTGCGCTGCGATATTACGAACCATGACCATATCGGGTCCGTTATCCAGCAAAGGGACCGGAATCAGCTTGATCCCATATTCTTCCGCGATGCGGAAATGACGGTCGTAGCCTGGTACCGGGCATAAAAACGACACGGTATCCTCCTTGCCCCACGGCCGTTCGGAGTCGCACATGCCGTGACGCCACGCATAGCCGATACAGTCGTACATGAATGCGAGGCTGGAGTTGCCGGCGACGATCACCTGTTCGGGCGGAACACCGACTACGCCCGAGAACAGCCTTCGCGCTTCGACGATGCCCTGCAATCCGGTGTAATTGCGGCAGTCGACACCGCCTTCAGCCATGTAATCGCCTTCCCCGGGCAGGCTCAACATGCGGTTACTCAGCGCCACTTGGTCCGCTGCAGGTATGCCGCGCGCCAGGCTGAGATGCAAACGTTGCGAGCGCAGGTGTTCGTATCGCTCGCAATATTGCTGATGGAGACGAGCCAACCTGGTGGGCACCATTCTCGTTAGATCGGACATCGCGAAACCTTTTATTTTGATGCTGCGGCTCCGAGAATCGCTTCGCGGAAGCGGCTACGCAGGTAAGGGCCGTCGCGGGGAGGTAGTGACACCGGGTTCGGATCGGTTGATATCTTGATTGTCGAAAATAGCGGTTCCGCCGATGAGAACAGCCGGGATGACAGGCTTTCGAGCTCCTCTTCGGTGTTGACGGACGAAACGTCCTTGAATCCGGTGGCGCGGGCGACCCCGACCAGGTCGACGCCGCGGCCAGCGTGGGCTGGCTGCATGCCGGTTTCGGCATAGTGTTCGTTATTGAGCACAACGACCGCCAGGTTGGCCTGCTTCTCGCAGGCGATGGTAGCCAGCGATCCGAGGGCCATCATCATTTCGCCGTCGCCAACGATAGCAACCACGCGGCGCTTGGGCTGCGCGATGGCCATACCGAGGCCCACCATCGCGGCGCCGCCCATGGCGCCCCACAGATAAAAGTTCAACGGCGTGTCTCCGGCGGCGGAAACATCGAAGGTCGGATTACCGAGACTGGTGACTACGATGGCGTCGCCGCGGTCGCGGAGTAAACGAGCGACGGCGGCGCGGCGATTCAAGGCAGTGGAATTGGTAGCGGACATGCAGGTGCTCACTTGTTGAAATTTTTGGTGCCGATGAGGCGCTGACCGATCAGCACCGCAACCGCGCGCCTGGTATTGAAAGCCATCTGACCGGCCGCGCGTACCGTTGGCGCGACCTCTTCTGCGGAGTCGGCGCGGTAGACATAAACGCCTGCAGATTCAAGAGCTTCCTGGGTGGACTTGCCCATCGGAACTTGCCATGGATTGAACTCGCCCCACTCGCCGCGCATGGTGACCAACGCGAACATCGGTATGCGGCATTCGTGGTTGAGTGACAGCATGTTGATGCAGTTGCCGACACCGCTCGACTGCATCAGCATTACGCCGCATTCGCCTGCGAGCCAACCCCCAGCAAGCATGGCTATACCCTCTTCTTCTGTGGTCAGCGATACGGCGCGCATATCGGGACTCGCTTGACACTGGACGATCAGCGCGCTGTGGCCGGCGTCGGGGACATAGGCAACCTGCTTGATGTTCAGCTCTTGCAGCTCTTGAAAGATTTGTTCGGGCCAGTTGGCGGACATAGTGTGGGTCGCAGATGGTTGGAATGATGAAGCGGGTTTAGTCATGTTCACTGAATTTCATATAGAACTGGTTTTATCTGGGTTCTACCTCCTCCATGGGCAGGAGACGGAGCATGCGGATGTCACCGCATCGTGAACGGGTTGGCGGTCGCTGCGCCCGTATTGAACCAGACGCTCTTGACCTGCAGGTATTCCCGAATTGCATCCGCGCCGTTTTCGCGACCTATGCCGGAATCCTTGTAACCCCCAAACGGGGACATGTAGCTCACAGCGCGGTAGGTATTGACCCATACCGTGCCGGCCTGGATGCGCTCGGACATGCGAAATGCCCGGCCGATGTCGCTGGTCCACACGCCGGAACCGAGACCGTAGCTGGAATCGTTCGCGATCGCCACGGCTTCGTCCTCGTCCTTGAACTTGATGACCGACAGGATCGGGCCGAAAACTTCCTCCTGAGCGATGCGCATCTGGTTCGTCACGCCGGAAAAAATTGTCGGTTCAATGAACCAACCCTTGCCGCATTCAGTGCGTGTAGCCGGGGCGCCGCCCATCAGCAGTTCGGCGCCCTCGTTTTTGGCAATATCGATATAACTCAGCACCTTGTCATATTGCTGGCGGGTGGTGATGGGGCCGACCTGCGTGTCCATGCTCATCGGGTCGCCCATACGCGCAGTCTTCGCCAGTGCAGTCAACTTTTCGATAAATTGGTCGTGGATGCTCTCCTGCAGCAACAGCCGGGAGCCTGCGATACAGGTCTGGCCGGTGGCAGCAAAAATCCCGGACACTGCACCATTGACTGCATCATCGAGGTTGGCGTCTGCGAACACGATGTTCGGCGACTTGCCGCCGAGTTCCAGGCTCACATGCTTAAAGTGCTTGGCAGCGAGCTGGTTGATCGCCCGCCCGGTGGCGTCCGAACCGGTAAAAGTGATTTTCTTGACCAGCGGATGTTCGACCAGCGGCGTGCCAACGTCCTTACCAAAGCCTGTAACGACGTTAACGACTCCTGGAGGGAAACCCGCTTCCTCGACCAACTTGACGAACTCCAGCGTAGACGCGGAAGTGAATTCCGATGGCTTGAGCACGATGGTGCAGCCAGCCGCAAGTGCCGGCGCAATCTTCCACGCGGTCAGCAGCAAAGGCGAATTCCATGGGGTAATTGCAACCACCACGCCGAGCGCCTCATGCCGGGTAAAGTTGAAATAACCTTTCTTGTCGAGCGGTATCACCGCCCCCTGCACCTTGTCGGCCAGTCCACCAAAGTAATAAAACCATTGCGGAAGGTAGTTGAGCTGGCCGACCATTTCGGCGATCAGCTTGCCGTTGTCGCGCACTTCGAATTCTGCCAATTTTCTGGCGTCGCGCGTGATCAGGTCGCCCAGCTTGCGCAGCAGCGCGCCCCTCTGGCTAGCGGTCAGTTGCGACCACGGACCGTTCGCAAACGCATTGTGCGCCGCAGTTACCGCGCGATCCACATCGACGGACCCGCCTTCCGCAATCTGCCCCCAGACTTCGCCGGTATAAGGGTTGTAGCTGTCGAACCACTTGCCGGAACTGGCGTCCGAGAACCGGCCGTCGATGTACATCTGGTAGCGTTGCATGGTGTCTCCTCTTATGGTCTTGATTGCGACGATTTCATGGAAGTTGGCCGGGTAGCTGGCTACCACCCGGCACAAGGCGGAGGTACGCATCCAAGTCTCTACAATTCGCGCGTTGCTGGGGCACGCCGGCCATGCCGCTCTGCATCTCATCCATCACGTAGCTCAGCGTGCCCTTACCGGCCGTAGCGTTATGGCGCGGCGACAAATGGAAAAATGTGTGCTTGTCTCCCGCCATTTTGCGATGGTCACCGTTTCCAGCATTGGCGGCAATCACAGATTTCAAGACCAACCCTTCTGAATTTCAGAAGGGTACGCCCCAACGCGTTACCATCGAGCCATGGACTTTGACCTGACCGACCTGCGCCTGTTCGTTCGGACCGCCGACGAAGGCAACATGACACGCGCCGCTGAACGCCAGCACCTCTCGCTGGCGGCGGCCAGTGCGCGCATCAAGTCGCTCGAGGCCCAGTCGGGCCTGAGCCTGCTCTACCGCGAGGCACGCGGTGTGCGCCTGACGCCGCCCGGCGATGCCTTTTTGTTCCATGCGCGCGGAGTGCTGCGGCAGGCCGAGCAGTTGCGTTGCGACCTCCAGGAATATGGCGGCGGCCTGCGCGGGCATTTGCGGGTGTTTGCCAACACCACCGCGGTGACGGACTTCCTGCCGGAGATCCTGCCGGGCTTTCTGGCGGACAACCCGAAAATCAACATCGACCTGCAGGAAAAACCCAATCCCGAGATTGCGCGCGGCGTGCTCGACGGACGCGCCGACATGGGCATCGTCGCCGGTCAAGTGGACACGCTGGGGCTGGAAGCGATTCACTTCAGCACCGACCGGCTGGTGCTGGCCACGGCTAAAAACCACCGCTTTGCACGCCGGAAGAAAATTGCGTTTGCCGACACCCTGGACGAAGACGCGGTGGGCATGCAGTCGGGCAGCACGCTGCAGACTTTCCTGGCGCAGGTGGTCGAGCGCCTGGGCAAGCCGCTGAAACTGCGCATCCAGCTCTCGAGCTTTGACGCGATGTGCCGCATGATAGGCGCGGGCGTCGGTGTGGGCATCGTTCCGGAATCGGCAGCGCGGCGCAACCAGGAGGCCATGGGCATCGCGCTGGTGGAGCTGCTGGAGCCCTGGAGCGTGCGCGAGCGTTACATCCTGGTGCGCAAGCGCGATGCGCTGCCGCGTTATGCAGAGTCGCTGATTGAAACGCTGTGCGCGCACTACCGCGATGCGCCCTAGCGAGCCTCCAGACCAGGCTTCTTTTCGCCACAAACGCCGGCACGCCCTCGCGAAAATCGTCGCGGCCGTAACAGCGGCAATAAGATCTTCGTCGTTCTTCAGCTTATGCCTGCCCAGCCGGCGCAGGCCTTCCTTACTGACGGCTTGGGTCACCGGCGCCAGCGCAGGAGGCCATGCGATGACGTCCGGGAACCGCCCATCATTGTTCAGGCCTCACGGTAGCGCGATGGACTGCGCCAGGTGCGAATAGACGCACGACACCCGGCGCAAGTGGCGCGACTCGGGATGCGTCAACAGCCACAGGTCGGTCTCACACTCATCAAGCGGCTCAGTGAGCTGCACAAGATCTCGACGGTCGTGCGCCAGGAACAAGGGTACGATGCCGACCCCAAGCCCCAGCGCCACCAGTTCCATGACCGACAGGATGCTGTTGACGCGGTACTGCGGCGCCACCTTCGGGAATTGGCGCTTGCGCCAGATGACCGAAGGGTGCTCAGGCAGCGCGTCGTCCGGGGCAATCCAGTTCGCTTTGCCGGCCTGCACATCGGTATATTGCCGCACGGCGCCTTTTTTCGCGGTGAACAAGGCCACCCGGACCGGTCCGAGCAGCTTGCCGACCAGATGCAGCGGGGGCTTCCTGGTGGCCCGCACGGCGATGTCCGCATCGCGACGGGTAAGGCTGGCCAGTTCGTTGCCGGTGTGCAGTTCATAGTCGATCAGCGGATGCTCCGCCTTTAGCAGCTTCAGCGCTGGTGCCACCAGGCCGTGCAGGACAGTGTCGGTGGTGGTGAGGCGCACGGTGCCGGACACTTGCGATAACTGCACCGCCGTGGCCGAACGGGCTTCTTCTATCGCCGCCTCAATCTGCTCGGCCTGCCCAATCAGCAAGTGCGCCAGATCAGTGGGGCGATAGCCGGCACGCGATCGCTCGAAGAGCACGCGGCCCAGGCCACGTTCGAGCCGCTGCAGGGACCGGAAGACCGTCGAGGCGTCAACGCCCATGCGTTCACCAGCAGCCGCCAGCGTGCCTGCCCTTGCCAGCGACAAGACGATCTGCAGGTCAGAAGCGTCCAGTTGATATTGCGTTTTTGCAATCACGATGTGTTTTTTTGCCTATTTTCAATTCATGAATGCAATCCTACAGTACTGGGCATCTTCTCTCACTTCAAAGGAATTCACTCATGAACGCTTCTCTTTCACCTTCAACCGATCTCGGGATCGCCGTGCTGCGCGTCAGCCTGGGCGCGATGTGGATCGCCCACGCGCTGCTCAAACTCTTCGTCTTCACGCTGCCCGGCACCGCCCAGTATTTTGAAAGCATCGGCTTTCCCGGACTGCTGGCTTACCCGGTTTTTGTCGCCGAACTGGGCGGCGGCCTGGCGCTTCTCTTCGGCATCTATGCCCGTCAGGTCGCCCTGGCCCTGGTTCCCGTGATGGCCGTGGCAGCGGCAGTGCATGTGCCCATTGGCTGGATGCACACCAGCCCGGGCGGCGGCTGGGAATATCCGGTGTTTCTCATCGCCGCATCGCTTGCGCTGTGGCTGCTCGGCGACGGTGCCGCAGCCCTCAAACGCAGCCCGGGTTGGGTGCCACAACTTCGAGGCGCAAAATGAGCAGCCGTTTAGTGCTGGTCTCGCACGCCCTGTGCCCCTATGTGCAGCGCGCAGCCATCGTGCTGGCCGAAAAGGGGGTGGCCTTCGAGCGCCGCGACATCGACCTCGCCCACAAGCCGGAATGGTTTCGCGCGATCTCGCCGCTCGGCAAGACACCCGTGCTGGTGGTCGGCGACGATGCGATCTTCGAGTCGGCAGTGATCTGCGAGTATCTGGAAGAGACGACGCTGCCACGTCTGCATCCGCAGGGCGCTCTGCAGCGGGCTCGCCACCGCTCCTGGATGGAGTTCGGCTCTGCGTTGTTGAATACGATTGCGGCGTTCTATAACGCGGCAGACGAGGCAGCACTTGCCACGCGCGCCGCTGAGATTCGGGCGCGCATTGAGCAACTGGAAGCCGCGCTTGGTGACGGGCCGTACTTTGCCGGCACTGCCTTCAGCATGGTTGATGCAGTGTTCGGCCCCGTGTTCCGCTACTTTGATGTCTTTGAAGCCACCGACGACTTCGGCTTGTGCCGGGACTTGCCTCGTGTGCAACGCTGGCGTTCCGCATTGGCCAAGCGGCCTTCGGTGGCCGCAGCCGCAACTGCCGACTATCCGGTGCGGCTCAAGTCGTTCCTGGAACGCAGAGGTGGCGCGCTCTCAAGACGTATCGCCCGCAGCACCGCCGTGGTCTGAGTCGGCTAGTCGCTACATCAGTTGGCCCGCCGCGGCGGGCCCGGCAGGCGTGGCGCCAGCCGCATGCCAACCCGCGATAACGCCTACTTCCCCGTCCAGACTGGACTACGCTTGCCCACAAATGCAATAACACCTTCCCGAAAATCAGCGCTGCCATAACACTGGCGAATCAGATCTTCATCAGGCGGCAGGCTGTTGCTGACCAGGCGACGCAGGCCTTCCTTGCTGACGCCTTGCGTTATGGAGGCCAATGCACCGAGGCGCTCACACAGCGTGTCCAGCAACACATCGATCTTCCCGGCCTCAACCGCCTGCAACAGAAAACCGCAGGCCAGCGCCTCCTCGGTGTTCAACACCTCGGCCAGCATCAGCATGCGTTTGACACGAGGGATGCCGAACACCGCAGACAGGCGCGACAGGTTGGCCACCGACAAACAGTTTCCCAGTGTTTTGGCAATTGGCACGCCAAAGCGCGAGCCTGCCGTGGCAATGCGGAAGTCGCAGGCGGTGGCAATCGCCAGGCCACCGCCTATGGTCCATCCCTCGATCACGGCGACTGTGGGCATGGGCAGCGACTCCAGCCGGGCGATGCACTGGTCGATCTGCTTTTCATAGGCGACTCCGTCCTCGCCGCTGCGGAAGGTGGTGAACTGCTCGATGTCGGTGCCAGCCACAAAGGCCTGGCCGCCGGCGCCGCGAAAAGTCACCACCCGCACCGACAGATCGGTCTTGAGCTGCTCGCAGATCTGGTTGAGCCGTTCGTACATGGACCAGGTCATCGCATTACGCGCTGAAGGCCTGTCAAACAGGACCGATGCCACACCGGCGTTGATGGCCAGGTGGACGGCACCCTTTGTGTCTGACTCGTTCATGCCGCGAAAGCGCCCTGCTCTTCGAGCCGCGCCTGCTCTTCGGTGCCAATGCCCAGCTCGGCCAGCACCTCGGCCGTGTGTTCGCCCAGGCGCGGCGGATGGCGGCGCACCTGCTGCGGCGTGCCGGACATCTTGACTGCAAAGCCGATGTTGGGCACCTTGCCTTCGACCGGGTGGTCGATTTCCATGCGCATCTCGCGGGCCTTGGCATGGTCGCTGTCGAAGGCCTCGGGATAGGTCAGGATGGGGCCGGCGGGGATGCCAGCCTCGAGAAAAGTGCTGACCCAATAGTCCTTGGGTTTGAGGCGGAAGGATTTTTCCAGCTCCACTTCCAGCGCGTGCCGGTTGGCCAGGCGCAGGGAGATGGTGGAAAAGCGCTCGTCGGCCAGCAGTTCCTCGCGACCCATCAGCTTGCACAGCTGCAGCCACAGCTTCTGGTTGTTCGCGCCCATCACGAAGTAGCCGTCCGAGCAGGCCATGGCCTGGTAGGGCGCGGTCATCTTGTTCGAGGTGCCCAGCGGCTCGGGCTCTTTGCCGGTGCCCCAGTAGTCGCAGATGTCCCAGACCGAGAAGGCCAGCGCCGAGTCGAACAGCGACGCATCCACATGCTGGCCCTGGCCACTGGCCTTGGCGCCGATGTAGGCGGAGAGGGTTGCATACACCGCGAAAAGTGCACAGCCGATGTCGGCCACCGGCACGCCGGCTTTCACCGGCGGACCGCCGGGATAACCGGTGACACTCATCACGCCCGACATGGCCTGCGCCATCAGATCGAAGCCCGGCCGGTCAGACCAGGGGCCAGTCTGTCCAAAGCCGGAGATGCTGGTGTAGACCAGGCGCGGGTTGACTTCCCTGAGCACCTCGTAGCCCAGGCCCAGCTTCTTCATTGCGCCAGGGCGGTAGTTCTCAAGCAGGATGTCGGCATCCTTCGCCATCTGCAGCAGCAGGGCCTTGCCGACTTCGGACTTGAGGTTGAGCGCGACACTGCGCTTGTTTCGGTTCATGTTCAGGAACCCCAGCGAATCGGGGCCCTTCATCTTGAAGCCCATGGCGCCCCGTGTCTGGTCGCCGCTGCCCGGCGGCTCGATCTTGATGACGTCGGCCCCCATGTCCGCCAGCAGCATGCAGGCGTAGGGACCGGCCATCACCTGACTGATGTCAAGCACGCGGACACCGGCCAGCGGCAGTGGCCGGGCACTTGCGCCCTGGTTGTCCGGTTGCTGTTTCAAAGTTTCACTCCGTGTATCGCCCATCACGCTCAGCGGTAGAACAGCTCTACCAGACCGAGGCCGGTCACCGGCACATAGGTCACCAGCAGCAGCACGGCCACCAGCACGCCGATGAACCAGATATTGACCTTGCTCACGTCCCAGACCGAAGCCTTGGCAATCGAGCTGGCCACCATCAGCACGCTGGCTACCGGCGGCGTCTGCTGCCCGATGCCCAGGTTGATGGTCACAATCAGGCCGAAGTGCACCGGGTCAATGCCGACGGAGCGGACCAGCGGCATCACGATGGGAATGACCAGAATGATGGCGGCAGCCGAGTGCAGAAACATGCCCAGGAACAGGAAGAGCACGTTGAGCAGAGCCAGCACCACCCACTTGTTGGAGGTGAAGTCCGACACGGCCTTGGCCAGCGCCTGGGGCGCCTGCACTTCGGTCAGGTAGGTGCCCAGCAAGGCGCTGGTCGCCACCAGCAGCATGACCACCGCAGTCTGCACGCCGCCTTCCATGATGGCGGACCGCAGGTGCTTGAGGTCCAGTTCGCGGTAAATCACCAGCCCGATAAACAGCGCCGCAATCACCGCCAGCGCAGCGCCCTCGGTGGCGGTCACGACCCCACCGAATATTCCGCCCAGAATGATGATGGGTAGCGCGAAAGCCCACAGCGCCTCGCGGCCGGTTTTGGCAACGCGTTTGATTGAAAACGCCTCTTCGCGCGGGAGGTTGTAGCGCCTTGCCAGAAAGGTGGCCATGCCCATCAGGCCGGCAGCGCCCAGCAAACCGGGAATGATGCCGGCGACAAACATCTGCACCACCGAGGTTTCCGCCATTACCGCGTACAAAATCATGGGGATGGACGGCGGGATGATGACGGCAAGTGTCGCAGCCGATGACATGACCGCTGCAGCGAAGGGGCCAGGATACCCTTTGGCTTTCATGCCCGGGATCAGGATGGAGCCGAGTGCCGCCACATCGGCGACTGCTGAGCCGGATATCTCGGCAAAAAACAGCGAAGACCCTATCGCTACATGCGACAGCCCACCGCGCACCCAGCCGAACAGCGAAGAGGCAAACGCAATCAGACGCTGGGAAATGCCCGACGCGTTCATGATCGCGCCGGCCAGGATGAACAGCGGAATCGCAAGCAGCGGGAAATTGGTGGCGCCGTTGTAGACGACCAGCGCTACGTTGGGCAGCGAATCCAGACCATGGCTCGCCAGCATGGCGATCACGGCCACAATGCCCAGCGACACGGCAATAGGTATGTTGAGCAGCACCAGCGCCAGCACGGCGCCAAACAGAAGAAACATGATGGTCATGGGTGATTCCTGTGCGTTCAGTGCAGGCCGTCAGACAGGCTGGCGCCTGCAGGCGCGGCCGTCTGTTGCGGGGGGGTGATCAGGTCGATCAGAAACATGATCTCGGCCACCAGAATCAGCACAGAGGTGATGGGAATCACCGACTGCACAAAATTCATTGGCACCCACGGCAGGCTCACCATGGCATCGCCCTGAAGGATGGGCATGATCGTCAGGCCGACCCATCCCAGCAGCGCAAAGAACAGGATGACAAGGACCTGGCCAAAGACGGCCACCGCCTGCTTTAGCGCCGGGGGAAGCTGGTCGACCACCTCCGGACAGCCAATGTGCGCGCGTTTGACCGACGCCAGTGCAGAGCCATAAAACGTGAGCCAGGCCAGCAACACCGACGCCACTTCGTCGTACCAGACCAGCGAATGCCCGCTCATCCTGAAAATGATGCCCAGCGTGACCTCCACCGCCAGGGCGACCACAAGAAACATCACCACCCATTCCAGAAGCAGGCCATAGCGCTCGCGCAGGCGCTGCATCGCGCTGCCGCCCAGTGTAGAAGTCGTTTGCATCGGTGAAACTGTCCTTATTTGCCGAGCGCGACGGCTTTGTCGATCAGGGGCCTGGCGCCGGCAACTTCCTTGCCGAATTCCTCGTAGATCGGCTTGCTGGCATTAATGAAGGCCTCCTTGTCGACCTCGTTGACCTGCATGCCGCTTTGCTTGAGCTTGGCCAGCAGTTCCGTCTCGGCCTTGACGGCTTCTGCATAAACATAGGCCTGGGTTTCGCGCGCCGTGTCTTCCAGCACCTTGCGTACGTCGGCCGGCAAGGTGTTGTAGCGGCGCGTGCCGACCGTCAGGTAGGCCGGCGTGTAGACATGGCCGGACAACGACAGATACTTCTGCACTTCCTGCAGCTTGGCCGAGTAGATCTGCGTGAACGGGTTTTCCTGGCCGTCCATCACGCCGGTCTGCAGCGCGGTGAACAGTTCGGAGAACTTCATGGGACTCGGGTTCGCGCCATAGGTCTGGAACATCTTCACGCGCCACTTGCCTTCAGGCACACGCAGCTTGATGCCCTGCAGGTCGGCCGGCCCCTTGATCGGCTTCTTGTTGTTGGTGATGTGGCGATAGCCGTTTTCCCACACGGCGAGCACCTTGAGGCCCTTTTTCTCGGTTTCCGGCGCAATGCTGAGCCAGAACACGTCCTTCTCGATACGCCCCATGTGCGCCCTGTCCTTGACGATGTAGGGCATTTCAAAAATGCCGAACAGGTCGACCTCGGAAGTCATCACGGTGGACGGAACCGCCATGTCGATGGTGCCGAGCTTGAGCTTCTGGATCATCTCCTTGTCGCCGCCGAGCTGGCTGGAGCCGTAAGTCACGACTTTGACCTTGCCGGCGAGTTTGGCGTTCACACGTTTGGCGTATTCGTCGGCGCTGAGCTGGAACAGCGAACCCGGTTCGCCGACGTGGCCAAGCTTGAGTTCGACCACCTGTGCAAAGGCGGCGCCGTGCAGTGTCAGTGCCGCAGCAGCGGCGATCAGGGACCTGCGCGTAGCGGCAGAAAATGTGAACGTTTTCATGATGTCTCCTTTTGTAGATAGTTGTCCGTGGCTTGCAACAGACCACACGGCCGGACAGCGTGCGGCGGGAACGGGTTGACTCAGGCAGCTTTCGCCAGAGGCAGCGATACCGGATGACTGGAAAAGTGGTCCATGGCGGCCTGCACGCCGGAGCCGGCGAGCTTGACGCTGGCAAGCTTCAGGCCCATCTCGCAGGCACACAACGCCGCCATCAAGGTCAGGTCGTTGGAGTCGCCCAGGTGGCCGATGCGGAACATCCTGCCCTTGACCTTGCCCAGACCGGTGCCCAGCGAGCAGTCGAAACGTTCGTAAATGATCTTGCGAACGGCGTCGGCATCCACGCCCTCGGGCGTCATCACGCCAGTGAGGATGGGCGAATACACAGCGGCGTCGGCACACTGGATCTGCAGGCCCCAGGCCCGCACTGCGGCGCGTACGCCCCCCCCCCAGCGCTGGTGCCGGGCAAATACCACGTCCAGCCCGTGCTCAAGCAGCATGTCGCAGGCTTCATTGAGGCCATACAGCAAATTGGTGTTGGGCGTCGAAGGCCAGTAGCCGCCCTTGTTCATCTCGATGATCTCGTCCCAGGCCCAGAAGGCTTTCGGCAGTTTGGCGGTCTTGCTGGCATCCAGCGCTTTCGTTGAAATCGCGTTGAAGCTGATGCCAGGCGGCAGCATCAGGCCCTTCTGCGAACCGCTGATGCTGACGTCCACACCCCACTCGTCGTGTTTGTAGTCTGCCGAAGCAAGGCCCGAGATCGTATCGACCAGCAGCAGTGCCGGGTGTCCGGCGGCGTCGATAGCCTTGCGCACGGCGGCAATGTTGCTGGTCACCCCGGTCGAAGTTTCGTTATGCACCACGCAGACGGCCTTGATGGCGTGCTGGGTATCGGCCTTGAGCCGTTCTTCGATCATGTCGGCACGCACGCCGTGGCGCCATGCATCCGGACCCGTCAGACCCATGACCTCGGTGTTCAGGCCCAGCCGGGCGGCCAGCTTGTGCCACAGGGCGGCGAAATGGCCGGTCTCGTACATCAGCACATGGTCGCCAGGGCTCAGTGTGTTGACGAGGGCCGCCTCCCAGGCACCCGTGCCGGAAGCCGGGTAGATGATGACCGGCTGCTTGGTCCTGAAAATTTTCCGCATATCGGCCAGCACCTTCAGACCCAGGGCACCGAACTCCGGGCCTCGGTGGTCAATGGTCGGCAGACTCATGGCGCGCAAAATGCGGTCCGGCACCGGCGAAGGGCCGGGTATTTGCAGGAAGTGGCGGCCGGTGGGGTGAAAATCGAGTGTCAGCATGATTCGTGAAGCTCCGTGGTCATGCACTATTTTTTGCATACAAAATTCATTTGTCAATGGTGACACACCCTATAATTTCATTTGACAGCCATTTTTTTTGAATACAAAATTTGACAATGAGTGCCGACGTTATCTCCATCCCACGCGCTGCCCTGCATGAGCAGGTGGCGCACCGCCTGCGCCAGATGCTGGTCGAAAACCGCATCGCGCCCGGCGCCAAGCTCAACGAACGCGAGCTCAGCGAGGTGCTCAAGGTTTCGCGCACGCCGCTGCGCGAAGCCATCAAGATGCTCGCCACCGAAGGCCTGGTCGAGTTGCTGCCCAACCGGGGGGCCATTGCGGTGGAGCTGTCCGAGCAGGACATTCTCGATACCTTTGAAGTCATGGCAGGGCTGGAAGCGCAATCAGGCGAGCTCGCAGCGATGCGCATCACCGATGCCGAACTCGACGAGATCAAGGCCATGCATTACGAAATGCTGGCGGCCTACACGCGGCGAGACCTGCCCGCCTATTACCGGCTCAATGCCGCAATCCACCAGGCCATCAACACGGCGGCCAAAAACCCGGTGTTAAGTGCCCTTTACAAGCAGGTCAACTCACGCTTGCAATCCCTGCGCTTTCGGTCCAACCAGGATGGTGAAAAATGGCGGATCGCGGTTGAGCAGCATGAACAAATGGTGCAAGCGCTGGGCACGCGTGATGCAGAGGCGATGCGGGCCGTGTTGCTCAGCCATATGAACAACAAACGTTTTGTGGTGATTGAACAAATCCATGGCGCCGGGGGCAAAAAGCCCGCGTCAAACCAGAACTGAAGGGACCATGCATTCATCCCTGCTCCTGAAAGCCACACAGAAAACCGCCGCCGAAACCTACGAAGCGGTGTCATGGGCCGGCAACGAAGTCG
>JAAFGW010000254.1 GCA_010365175.1 Sulfuriferula multivorans
GGCGGGTAACTAAGATGCAGGCTGCAAGCCGCTTTTTCATCGCGGTTTGCGTTTCCCTGCTGCTCGCCGCATGCGATCGCGCGCCGACGCTACCCAAGCTCAGCCCGCACGATGTCATCGTCGCCTTCGGCGACAGTCTGACCCACGGCACTGGCGCAAGCACTGACTCGGCTTACCCCGCCGTATTGGCGTCGCTGACTGGCCGCACCGTGATCAACGCGGGCGTGCCCGGTGACACCACGGCCTCGGGATTGCAGCGTCTACCTGAGGTGCTGGACGAATACAAACCGCGTTTGGTGCTGTTGTGTCTGGGTGGCAACGACATGCTGCGAAAGCAACCCGAAGCCACCACCGAGAACAACCTGCGTCTGCTGGTGCAAACCATTCGTGCCAGCGGCGCCAACGTGGTGCTGATCGGTGTTCCTGCGCCGAAACTATTCGGTGGCGCGCCCGATTTTTACACCCGGGTGGCCGATGAGATGCAACTGCCGCTGGAGCGCGAGATATTCAACGATGTATTGAAAGACAATCGCCTCAAATCCGATCCCATCCACGCCAACGCTGCCGGCTACCGCCAGGTTGCCGAACGACTCGCGGCGTTTCTCAAGGAGACGGGTGCGCTATGAATGCTTTGCTCACCCTGGCCCGCCTGATTGATGCACTGACCGAGCGCGTGGGGCGGCTGTCGATCTGGCTGGTGCTGATCGCCACCCTGATTTCAGCGGGCAATGCCCTCGCCCGTTACGCATTGGGTGAAAGCTCGAACGCCTGGCTGGAAATCCAGTGGTATCTGTTCGGCGCGATGTTTTTGCTGGCGGCGGGCTACACGCTCAAGCACAACGGCCATGTGCGCATCGACATTCTCTACAACCGGTTTTCTGCAAGAGGCCAGGCCTGGATCGATCTGGTCGGCGGCCTGCTGTTTCTGCTACCGATGGCGGTGTTGCTGGCCTGGCTGGCATGGCCGATGTTCATGGATGCCTGGACAATGCACGAAATGTCACCCGATGCTGGTGGCTTGGTGCGATGGCCGGTGAAACTGTTGCTGCCCATTGGGTTTGGCCTGCTCGCATTGCAGGGGGTGGCCGAAGCCATCAAGCGTATGGGCGTCCTCAGCGGGCATCTCGTTCTCCCCACCGAAGCGCCGGAGGAAGAAGTCTGATGGAGGCCATGCTGCTGGCCAACATCGCGCCGCTGATGTTCCTCGGCCTGGTCGTGTTCCTGTTGTTGGGCTACCCGGTGGCGTTTTCGCTCGCCGCCAACGGACTGCTGTTTGCCGGTATCGGTATCGCCGCTGGCCTGTTCGATTTCTCGCTGCTGCAGGCTCTGCCCGAACGCGTCTACGGCATCGTCGCCAACCCCACGCTGCTGGCCATTCCGTTCTTCGCCTTCATGGGTCTGATTCTCGAACGCTCCGGCATGGCCGAAGACCTGCTCGACACCATCGGCCAGTTGTTCGGCTCGGTGCGCGGCGGCCTCGCCTACGCGGTGATTCTGGTCGGCGGTTTGCTCGCCGCCACCACCGGGGTCGTGGCCGCCACGGTGATTGCCATGGGCCTGATCTCGCTGCCGGTGATGCTGCGCTACGGCTACGACAAGCGGCTGGCCACCGGTGTCATCGCCGCCTCGGGCACACTGGCGCAGATCGTGCCGCCGTCCATCGTTTTGATCGTGCTGGCCGACCAGCTTAGCGTCTCGGTCGGCGACATGTACAAGGGCGCATTGCTGCCTGGCCTGGTGATGGTGGGTCTGTATCTGGCGTATGTGTTTGCTGTGACCGTGTTCAGGCCGCACGCTGCGCCCGCCATGCCGGCCAGCGCGCGCACCCTGCACGGTTCGGCGTTGCTGCTGCGCGTACTCACCACATTGATCCCGCCGCTGGTGCTGATCTTTCTGGTACTCGGCACCATTTTCCTCGGCGTCGCCACCCCCACCGAGGGCGGGGCGATGGGCGCGGCCGGCGCGCTGCTGCTGGCACTGGGGCGAGGTCGACTGTCGCGACTCAAGCTGATGCAGGCGATGGACAGCACCACCCGCCTAACCACCTTCGTCATTTTCATCCTCATCGGCTCAACGATTTTCTCGCTGGTTTTTCGCGGACTTGACGGCGACCTCTGGGTCGAGCACCTGTTCAACCAGTTGCCCGGCGGCGTACTCGGCTTCCTGATCGCCGTCAATCTGCTGGTGTTCACGCTGGCGTTCTTTCTCGACTTCTTCGAAATCGCCTTCATCGTGGTGCCGCTGATCGGCCCTCTCGCCTACAAGCTTGGCATTGACCCGGTCTGGTTCGGCGTCATGCTCGCGGTCAACATGCAAACGGCCTTCATGCATCCGCCGTTCGGGTTTGCGCTGTTTTATCTGCGGAGTGTCGCGCCCAAGACCATCCGCACCGCCGACATCTACTGGGGTGCGATTCCTTTCCTCGTCATCCAGCTCTTCATGGTGGCGATTGTGCTCGGCTTCCCGCAAATCGTGCTGCGCGACGCCCCGCCGGACGCCAGCAGCGTCAAGGAAATCCACATCGACGTTGACCCCGACGCCTATTACCTGCCTGCCGAGTGGCGCTAGACTCGCCGCGCTTTTAGCCTAAGCTCAGGATTTCGCTTATAAAAACAGCTCAAACGTGCGAAAATATCAGGTCGCGCGCTTTGATTTGTTTATATATCGCGCTGCTTTTTCAAATTCATCTCCAAGGACAAACCCCATGAGCGAACTCATCATTGAAGAACTGACGGCTGGCGACGGCGCGACTGCTGCTGCCGGACAATCCGTTTCCGTGCATTACACCGGCTGGCTCACCGACGGCACCAAGTTTGATTCCAGCGTCGACCGCAACGATCCATTCGAATTCAACCTTGGCCAGGGCCAGGTTATTGCCGGCTGGGATCAGGGTGTGGCCGGCATGCAAATCGGCGGCAAACGCAAGCTCACCATTCCGCCGGAATTGGGCTACGGCTCACGCGGCGCGGGCGGCGTGATCCCTCCGAACGCCACGCTGGTATTCGAAGTGGAACTGCTGGGCGTACGCTAAGTCTGATTTCATAGCGTCCAACTTGTGTCGTGAATCAGAAATAGGGGGACAAAATGAAACGGATGGATTTTTTCGCATGGCAAGGCGCGAGGAGGCGACATGGCTAGCTCTATGGCAACGACGAGCAACGCCGCCATGCGGAAAAAGACGCCGTTTCATGTTGCGATATTTCTGATTCACGACACTAGAAGGGGGCGGGCTAGCCGAAAGGCTGCCGGGCTCCCTTCTGTGCTTTTAACCACGGGTAAAATCCCCTCATGACTCCAGCTCTGTTTTCCCACCGCAAGCACTGGGCAGCGCGCCTCGGCACTGCCCCTTTCCTGCCGATGACGCGCGCCGAAATGACCGCGCTCGGCTGGGATGCGTGCGACGTCATCCTGGTGACGGGTGATGCCTACATCGATCACCCCAGCTTCGGCATGGCGCTGGTTGGACGGCTGCTGGAAGCACAGGGCTATCGCGTCGGCATCATCAGCCAGCCGGACTGGCTGTCGGCCGATGCATTCCGCGAGCTGGGTCAGCCAACACTGTACTTCGGCGTGACGGCGGGCAACATGGACTCGATGGTCAACCGCTATACCGCTGACCGAAAAATCCGTTCTGACGACGCCTACACGGCCAATGCGGCGCCCAACAAGCGCCCCGACCGCGCCGTCACCGTGTATGCACAGCGCTGTCGCGAAGCCTACCCCGGCACCCCGGTGATCATCGGCTCGATCGAGGCCAGCCTGCGCCGCATCGCCCATTACGACTATTGGTCAGACAACGTGCGCCGCTCGGTGCTGCCGGACTCCAAGGCCGACCTGCTGATTTTTGGCAACGCCGAGCGCGCGCTGCTGGACGTCACGTACCGCCTGTCCAAGGGTGAAGCGATCGCCGACATCCGCGATGTGCGCGGCACCGCTTTCATGGTCAACCCCGACTGGAAGCCGGAAGACAACTGGATCGAGGTGATGTCGACCGAACTTGACACCCCCGGCGCGATCGACGCACACGTCGATCCCTACGCCATGGCTTCGAGTGCGCCGACGTCGCAAACCCCTGAGGGCACGGCGCCGATCCGGCTCGTCCCCAAGGGTGCACGCGTGGCCGCTTTGCAGGAATTGCGTGCGCGCACCGTAATCCGCCTGCCCGATTACGACCAGGTTAAAAACAACCCGTCGTTTTATGCCCACGCCTCGCGCGTGTTCCA
>JAAFGW010000255.1 GCA_010365175.1 Sulfuriferula multivorans
GCTCTCCTTCGCCTTGGCGATGCCTCGGATCAGGTAGTCGGCGCTGGCAGGGCCGATCGCATCGTGCACCGTGAGCACGACCGCAGCGGCCGCTGCGGATGCCAGCACCGGCGCGGCACCGACCAGCAGCGCAGTCAAGGCAAGAACGAACGCTGTGAAAAGGTGCTTAGCTTGCATGGTGGAACAGTATCCAGGCGTTGAACAGATACACAGCAAGCAGCGCGATGCTTGCCCCGCCGACGATACCCATCACGCGCCGGGCCGCGCGCACACGCAGCGCGACGATGACAATGGCGCTCATCGTCATCGCCGCCACCGCGGTAGAGGCATGCAGCGGTGAGACGGCCGACAGGATCGGGCCCGACGTGTAAAACGCATCGTCGACGGCGATGATCGCGATGTCGAACAGGTTGCTCCCCATCAAATTGGCCACCGCCATGTCGAGCGCGCCCATCCTGAGCGCAGTGATCGTGACGACCAGTTCGGGCAACGATGTGGCAGTGGCAACGAACAGCGTGCCGACAAACGATTTCTGCCAACCCATCTGCGTGGCCAGTTCGACGCCGACGAATGGCAGCCAGACGCTGGCGCCGACGACGAGCACCGCGGCACCGCAGTAGCGCGTCACCGCCATCCGAAGCGACAGTCCAGGATAGCGGTCAACGGCAACTCGCGGCAACGTGGGCATCTGGGCTCGTTCATGCAGAAAGACCGAGCGCACCGCCATCAGGTAGCCCAACACGAATAGCGGTGAATACAGACCGATATGCCCAAGCGCTGCAGAGGTCGGTATTTGCGCCAGCACCAGGCTCATGGCGACGATGCCGATCAACACGGCGCCCCAGGCCGCCGACAGCACGTGGCTTTGGGTGGCGCTTCGGTACAGCGGCTCGCGGCGGCTCAGCGCGTCGATCAGCGCCAGGATCAGCAGATTGAAAACGAGGCTGCCGAGCACATCGCCGATCGCGATATTGGGTGCGTCTGCAAGACTCACGGCGCTGACGCCGGTCACCAGCTCAGGCAGCGAGGTGACGGACGCGAGCAGCACCAGGCCGATCCAGGAGGCCGACCAGCCGGTCTTGTCGGCGATCACATCGGCATAGCGGGTCAGCATCGTCCCGGCCACGGCAATCACCCCGCCGCAGACGGCGAGCTCAACCCAGATCAGCCAAAGACGGGGCATGCAGCCCTCCCGGTGAATGTCGTGGGATGCCTGAGCAATTGATGCGAGGCGTGCGCCAGCGCGCCCAGTGCGGCGAAAGGTTCGCCTATCGGACCCCATGCAGTGTTCATGGTCTGCCTTTCTGACATCCAACGGGCTTGTTGCGCAGCGCGGTGCCCAGCAGAACCCGGAACCCGTGCACATGTGGACCGCCCTACTGGAATCAGTCAACCCGGCGTGCCATGAAAAAAATATAGCATGCGCGAGATCGCTTCCCATAATGTTCGCCGCGAAACGCGACCTGCGCTTGATCAAGATCAAGCCGGTCGTGGAGCCCCAAGACATCCATGGCGCTGCGTCGCCACAATAGGGGCAAATCACACATAACCCTTCCCCGGAAAAGCCGGGGACTTTCAGAATTTCGAGCCGCTCAATGCCGCTAAACGGGGTCGCCCCAGGGCACCGCGCCAACCGCCATTTGATTGCACTGAAGGGATTTGTCATGACCCCCATCACGCAAATTTTGGTCGCCACCGATTTCTCGCCGCACGCCAGCCGGGCCGTGAATCGTGCCGCACGCCTGGCGCAGGAACACCGGGCCACGCTGCACCTGCTGCACGTCATGGACAAGTTGCTGCTGCAGATGTTCGCCGGCAGCATTGACGAACATCCGCTCGTGACTGAACAGCGCTTGCTCGATTCGGCGCGAAGCCGCCTGAAGGAGCTTGCCAAGCACCTGGCAAGCCAGTTCGGTGTCCCGGTGAAAGATGAGTTGCTGATCGGCCGCATTCACAGCCAGCTCGCGCAGTACGCCATGGCACATGCGGTCGACCTGAGCGTGTTCGGCGCGCATGGCGAGAACTTTGTGCGCGACCTGTTCATGGGCAGCACGGCCAGCAAGTACCTGCGCAAGGGGCGTCAGCCGACGCTGGTGGTCCGGTCCGACGACCCGCGACCCTACCGGGAGGTGCTGGTGGCGGTGGACTTCTCGCCCGCGTCCAGGCTCGCCATCGAGGCGGCGGCACGGCTTGCCCCGCAGGCGGCGATTCACGTCCTGAAGGTGAGCAATCAGCCGTTTGATGGAAAAATGCGCTATGCGGGCGTCGATGAAGACAGCATCGCCGAGCACCAACGCAAGGCCGAGCAGGACGCGCGCGGCACGCTGGACGCATTCCTCAGCCCCATCGAGGGTACGGCGAAAATGTCGCGCAGCGTGATCAGCGGCCCGCCCGCACGCACCATCGTCGAGCAGGCGAAGGCACGGCGTGCCGACCTCGTGGTCATGGGCAAGCGCGGGCAGCTCGAACTCGACGAGTTCCTGCTCGGCAGCGTGACCTTGCGGGTGGTGCATGAAATCGACTGCGACCTGCTGCTTGTCGCGCCCAGCGCAGCTTGACGAGTGATCCAGAAGCGCACCTGCGCCAAGCCACTGCACCGCGCTGACCTCGTGGCCCCTGCGCCGCCAGCCAGGCCGCCCTCTCGCCCGTGTATTTGACGATGCCCGTGAGCTCGGGCGCGAAATTGATGCCGTAGAGGAGGATTTTCAGAGGAGTAACCGTGAGAAATTGCTATAGAAAATGTAGCTGGTTGCGCCCGCTGCATATGGGCCAGATGCGATTTTTACCCGTAGGTCGGGTTAGCGCAGCGTAACCCGACATCGGCGACTCCGACTGCGCCCCGGGTGATGTCGACCTACGTCCCGCAAAGGCTGACCCAAGCTACAAACATCAGTCTTTTCCCGTTAATGGAGCACGCTCACGCCAAGGCAAAGCTAGCGCTGATTGAAATTGTTTCTGCGACCGGTATCACCAGCTTTTTTCGTCCGTGTCCTGCATTGGTGATGGCCTCAACTTTAACGAGACCGAGTGCTTTGAGCTTGGAAATGTCCTTCGAGACAGCGCTGTGATCACGATGGCAAGCATCGGCCAACTCTGAAATTGATCTCCTGCCTCGACTTGCCAACCTCAACAATTCAAACCTTTTCGGAGTTAATTCACCGATAAACGCCTCGAACTCAAAGCTGGTAAAAACGCGTGAGTGAGGCAATACATCTGCTTTCGCATCCAGTGCGCGAGCTACTTCCTTACCCTTATGGATGCGCTCACTCAATGGCTTATACGCCTTGAAATCCTCAAGAGTGATCTTCTTTTGCGATGTCATGATTTTTCTCCGTTAACGAATTCGACAGCGATTGCCTGCCATTCCGCCTGAAATCTGTCGTAAAGCTCTTCGTATGTTGTGAATGGTTCCGGCACCGTTGTTCCCATGAAGTGCTTGTGGGCAAACCCATGGCTGTTGTCGTAACCAAGCACACGGCCATTGTCAACGCCACAAATCGATGGATTTATGTATGCCAGTGCATAGTGAGTTACCTTCTTGGAAGGTATCTCGCGCTTCACAAGCTCTTTAAGCACGCCACCGCCAAACTTCGAGGGGATACGAACGTCTTGTGGATCGTAGACATCCTCTTTCTTGACCTTGTGAACCTTTTTAGCAGACATGTTCTATTACTTCCATGCTGATGTCAAGTATCAGCATAAATCATGCCCCTGCGCAGCCAGCCAGGCCGCCATCTCGCCCGTGTACTTGCCGATGCCCGTGCGCTTGGGTGCGAAAATAACCTGGAAATGGCAGTTGGTCGCGCCCGAGGGTGCTGTGATTGGCGTGCCAGACAAGGCGCGACAACGCAGCGGGCTACTGCCCGCAAGGCGGAGCAACGCCGTATGGTGCGGCAAGCACAGTGCCATCGGGTGTGTAGCGCTCTCACCCAAAAGGTGAACGTGATTAAAGGAGAAAATGCTGGATTTCATGCGGGTTCACCAAAGTAAACAAGCGGTCAACTGCTGTTTCCAGGTTTAATGCCGTAGAGAAGGATTTTCAGAGGATTTCCCGAATGAGATTGCTATAAATAACGTAGCTGCTTACGACCGTACTATATGGGCTATAGGCACTTTTAATGCATAAATGCGTATTCCGTTGATCGTGACCGGTGATTCCGGCATCGTGACCGCAGATTCCGGTGATCGTGACCGGGCATGGTGCTGCGCGG
>JAAFGW010000256.1 GCA_010365175.1 Sulfuriferula multivorans
CGGCGCGTTTCGCCTGTGCTTTGGCGGCGAGTTTCTCGGCTTTCTCTGTTTTCTCGCGTTCCAACCGAAATTGACGGAATTCGTGACGTTCGCGTGCCAAATCGGCGGCGCGCTTTTCTTTTTCGCGCGCCCAGATTTCACTCTTGGCGTAGCGATAAAAATCGACCAGCGGAATATGACTCGGACATACATAGCTGCAGCAGCCGCATTCAATGCAATCGAACAGGTGATATTCCTGAGCACGGCCAAAATCTCCGGCTTTGGCAAAGCGGAACAGTTCCTGCGGTTGCAGTTCGGCCGGGCAAACATCCGCACAGCGTGTGCAGCGTATGCAGGGAAGCGCCTTGGGAAGCGCTGGAAACAGTTCGTTTGATTTCACCAAGATGCAGTTGGTGGCCTTGACCACCGGCACCTTCAGATCCGGCATCGGCATGCCCATCATCGGACCCCCCATCAACACGCCAGTAGTGCCATCGCGGTCACCTGCATGCGTGATAAGGGTGTGCATCGGGGTTCCGATCAGCACCTCGAGATTCTGGGGTCGCAACACATGGCCGGTCACCGTGACCAGCCGTGAGATCAAGGGTTCGCCGTGATAGACCGCACGCGCCAGGGCGTAGGCCGTGCCAACGTTAAACACCTGGATACCGATGTCGGTGGACAGTTTTCCGGACGGGACTTCCTGCCCGGTGAGGGTCTGGATAAGTTGCTTGGCGCCGCCTCCAGGGTAAATCGCCGGCACTGCGACGATTTCAACCACAAAATCGAGCTTGGCCGCAGCCGCTTGCATGGCAGCGAGGGCTTCAGGCTTGTTGTCTTCGATGCCAATCAGCACGTCTGTGCTTCCCAGCAAATACCGCATGACTGTCACCCCCTGAAGGATATCGTCAGCGCGCTCGCGCATCAGCATCTCGTCGCAGGTGATCCACGGTTCGCATTCGCCGCCATTGATGATCAGGGTGGGGCAGGTGTGCGTCGCACCCGGGTCGAGTTTGACCGCGCTGGGAAACACCGCGCCGCCCAGCCCGGCCAGGCCCATGTCGCGTAACTGCATGCGCAGCGCAGCGGGGGACAGGGCTTGGTAATCGATGGGACCGTGATCGATCCATTGGTCAAGGCTGTCGGTAACCAGTGTGATGCATAGGTCAGGGAGGCCAGACACATGCGGAACCGGCTGCACGTCAATGTCCGAAATCACGCCCGAGGTGGGCGCGTGCACCGCGGCGGAGATGTACCCATCGGCGGCCGCAATCATCTGGCCTTTCAACACCGATTGGCCCACATGAACCAGCGGCTTGGCCGGATTGCCAATGTGCTGACGAACGGGGATGACCAGGAAGTTGGGAATCGGTGCAACCGCAATCGGACGCGTATTCGATTCCGACTTGTGCTCCGGCGGGTGAACGCCGCCCTTGAACTTGAACAGTTCTCGGCTCATGCGACACGCTTCAGATTAATAATCGGATGTTTCCATTTCCAGTGTGGCAAATCCTCGGCGATGGGTTCCATCGTGATGCAGTCGACCGGACACGGTGGCAGACAGAGTTCACAGCCGGTGCATTCGGCGGCGATGATGGTATGCATCTGTTTGGCCGCGCCAGCGATAGCGTCGACCGGGCAGGCCTGGATGCACAATGTGCACCCAATGCAGGTTTGCTCGTCGATAAAGGCGACAGACTTGGGTTTGGGCGTGCCGTGGGTTTCGTCGAGCGCCTTGGGTTCCACGCCCAGCAGCTCGGCCAGTTTCTTGACGCCGTCTTCGCCGCCCGGAGGGCACTGGTTAATGTCGGCTTCACCTTTTGCGATGGCATTTGCATAGGGTTTGCAGCCGGGGAATCCGCATTGTCCGCACTGGGTTTGCGGCAGGATGGCGTCGATTTTTTCGGCCAGCGGGTTGCCTTCCACCTTGAGACGAATCGCTGACCAGCCGAGCACCAATCCGATCACAACGGCGATGCCGACCATCACCAGAATGGCGGTCAGCATTATTTCACCAGCCCGGAGAAGCCCATGAATGCGAGTGACATCAGCCCGGCGGTGATCATCGCAATGCTGGTGCCCTTGAACGGCGAGGGCACATCACAGGTATCGAGGCGTTCGCGTATGCCGGCAAACAGGATCAGCACCAAAGTGAACCCTATCGCGCCACCGGCTCCGAAAAACAGCGATTCGATGAAACCGTGTTGCGCCTGGACATTTAGCAACGGAATGCCCAGTACAGCGCAGTTGGTGGTGATCAGCGGCAGATAAATTCCCAGCACCTGGTAGAGCACCGGGCTGGTCTTGTGGATGAACATCTCGGTGAATTGAACAATCCCGGCAATCACCACAATGAATGACAAGGTGCGCAGGTAAAACAGTTCGGTGCCGAGCAGGTATTCGTTGATGAGGTAGCTGGCGCCAGACGCCAGGGTCAGGACAAAAGTCGTCGCTAGCCCCATGCCGATGGCGGTTTCCAGTTTTCTCGATACGCCCATGAACGGGCATAGACCGAGAATCTTGGCCATCACGATGTTGTTCACAAACACCGTGGAAATGAGGATGAGGAGGTAGGTTTCCAAAGCAGGCAGCCTGATGCAATGCCGCATTATCCGCTGTGGATGGCCTGCGCTTCAACCCTGTACGCGAGAGAGGCTTTCGGCAAGGCGGCTTGCCGGGCCTGATTGATCACCGATCAGCTTCAACAGAGTTGGGCAGCGGGGTTGTCGGGTGCCCAGAAATCGTAGCCTTTGCTGAGGAATTCGTCCCACGGCAGGTAGTGTGATCCATCGCACGAGAAGGTCAGGCCGACCATGCCGTTGAAGATGTTGAGTGATCCAGCACGCAGATAAAACGTTTCATCCATGAAGCGTAATGCGCGAAGGCCATCGAATACCGCTTCGATCTTGTCCTTGGGAATGAGCGCGTCAGCAGGGTAAGAACAATGAGGATAGATCAGACAGGTATCCGGATCTTTGAGCGCGTCGAAATCGAGCAGGCGGTACCGAAAAGGATCTTCGATCAGCCAGATGGTGGCGCGGCTGCTGGAAAAATGCAGTTTGCCGTGGAAAACTCCGCGATCCGTCATCAATTCAACCATGACGCCGAGCACGGTATCGATGTTCAAATCCAGCTGGCTTTCAGTACGCGATTGCTGGAAAACCGAACTTCGAATGGACGGGTCACCTTTGATTTGCCGCCAGTAGGTGGGCTCGTCGTAGAGTTTTCCAGTAATCGGCAGGTCGCGCAGGTCGAAGTCGGCGCCGACGAAGCCAAGCACCTTTCCTTCGTCATCGCGCACGATCTGGATCGCGGTGAGCGACGGCCGTTTGACGCGCAGGCTGATGTAGGCCTGCGATAGCAAGAAGCCCTGGTTAGGCACCGCTTCACGCATATAGGGGCGGTCGGCGCGTTCGCGTCCGTAGTCGGTATCGATCAGCCCTTCGTGACTGATGTTGTCGGAGAGTTGAACCGCGTGGGTGTCCAGTGCATACAGATACTTGCACGCGGGTACGGTTGTCAGCGCCTGGATTAATGCAGCGTTGAGCCCGGCGCGACTGGGCCACGCCCGACTGCATGCCTGGGCTGCCTGAGCCAGGGGTTCGCGGAGCAGGTTGGCCAGGGATTCACGCTGATGGGTGACGCATTCCTGCAAAGTGGCATGAGCGGGAGAGGCGGGTGTCAGATGCGCTTGAATGTCAGGTTGCTTCATGTCGTGGACGTACATGGAATAAGGGTCATGAGCACCCATGGTTGAACTAACGGTAACGGGCTTTTAGGAGTAGATCAAGTCGCATGGAGTGTGACAGGTTTTTGTGACAATTCATGCGCACCCAAGTGACCGCTCCGGAACTAGCCGATCATAAAAAAAGCCCGGCTTGCACCAGGCTGAATGTGGAGCGTGTAAGTCTATATTTATTGCAGAACCGGACAGGGTGCTGCCGACGCACCCTTGAGCGGTTGAATCATCCTGAAGTCATAACCGGGGGACTAATGGTCGATAGACTGGGTATTCGTCTATGGGCTGGCCGGCAACCTTGATTTGGTGCCGTGGGCTGTTTTCCGAGAAGTTGGGTTTATTCAGGTCTTAATGAAATCACCGGCCAGCCTTTTTGGAGCGCGTGGGCTTGTAGCGTGGAATCGGGATCGACCGCAATTGGGTGGCGGACTTTTTCCAGCAGGGGCAAATCGTTGTGCGAGTCGCTATAGAACCAGCTGTTGGTCAGGC
>JAAFGW010000257.1 GCA_010365175.1 Sulfuriferula multivorans
CTGTTCTTGCAGGATTGGATGACCGCTCAACAGATGGAAAAACAGGTAGCATGAACCCCACCCGTTGGAAGACGAAAAACCGGGGGAAGCTCAGGGCGGCCTGGCAAGCAAAGTAGGGCTGGCGCAAGCAGAGATTCCAGCTCGTCTAGAGTTACATAGCGGCGATTCCCGTCCGGTCCGATGATCGGAATTTGCTGATCAGGATGCTGGAAATCCGGAATGCTGTCTGGTAGTTTGATTTGGTTATTGAGTTGGAGCAGCTCTTGAAACTTCACCCATGATTGATTCGTCAACACGGCACCCAGGACGATCTTATATAGTCCTATTTGATCAGGTGCACCACGGAATCCAAGCTTGATAGCAACTTCACGTGCGACAGGCTGAAGTCTCGGTATCTCAAGGTTTATTCTCTTTGGGCCTTGCTTGGGTAGCTGCTCAAGCAAGAAGGTCAGCATGATTCTTGCCGCGTCGGCTGAAGCCGCACTGCTAGCCTCTACTGCGATGCGAGCAACGATCGTTGCAGATTTAGCAGCGGCAGACCAGGTGACGTAGCCGACGAGGGCATCATTAGCCCATACGCCGAACCGTGATGCGATATGTGAGCTGGCACCTGTTGGCAGCCATTCAGAAGCCACCCGTGATGTAGATACCCCTTGCTTACTGAGAAAGGCATGGATTTCAACCGCATCCTCATCGTCAACCATGCATAGTGTTAGCTCTGTGCTGCCGGTGCCCTCAAATGCACTGTCTTGATATACAAGACTCTCTAATGTAAATGCGGCTGGCGAGAGGATTTCGATACCATGTTTTGCCCTGATTTCAGGGCCTGCCTCAAGCACTGCACCATCGTTAGTAATCAAACCGGCGAGGCTGTATTGAATCGCGGTAGCAATGTGACAAAGATCTGATTTATCGTTCTTGGTAAGCTCCGTTTTAAGTGGGAAGACTGTTAGTGCAAGATCCTTGAATAGAGCGTCGTTCTGGTCGAATGCTTTTATTGGTACGGAGGGAAGGATGTCAACAAATCCTTCCATTGGGTCCAACTTTCCTGGTGTAGCAGTGCGATGTAGCTCCTCGCGTATCTCATTGCTGATTGCTAGCTTACATAAGTCCATGCGTTCAGCCTGGAACAAGCTTACTGCCTCTTTATGCCGAATTCGGCGCGGTCCAGTGAGATCGAATAGGACGTTAAGATCGAGCAGAAAAAACGAGTCGCTAGTGGTTAATGGTGCAGGTAGGCCAAGCGGGTTGTATTTGTTAAGGCCACTGAGGGGGATCAGTTGGGGAGAGTCCAGTTCGTGGCAGCGTCGCAAGATTCGGCGCTTGCGAGTTTCCCCCCCTTTTTTGATGCATTGAATGTGAAATTGCTGCTTCGCCCAAAAAGCATTCGCTTCCACCAAATCCTCGGCCACACTGGCGTAAATTGATGTGAAACCAGCGTCAGTTAGATTGTTACGAAAGTGATCGAGCAGGCGAACGGCCAAGCTCTTCCGCCGGTACTGTGGGGCGGTAAACATCTGTACGATACGTGCAGACGGATAACGCTGAGTGAAAAGCAGGTGTCCGGCGTATTGCTGTCCTTTTGGCGTATTTTCAACCAATACGTAGAGGCAATCATTACGTGAGAATTCCACATAGACACTAGCAGGCAGAAAGCCCAGCGCATCGCGGTGCGCATCTGCGGCACTACGAACATGGTCTAGAAATGACCTGGTAAGTTCAAAGCGACTGAGGATTTCGAATGAGTTCGCCAAGGCTGTCATGTAGGGGCGCGCAATAACACAGCACCAGGGTCAGATTTTTCAGAATAACAAATAAATTGAGTTCAAGAGGTCAATATCGCTTCCCCTTTTAAAGGATAGCTACTGTTCTTGACTCAGTAATAACTCAAAGCTTACCCTTTTATTATTCGCCTCAGCATGGCGTACTGCCATTGACTGAACCATGCCTTGGAAAATGCATGGATCGTGCGCGCGATCCATTGCAGGCAAGTTGGGATCACAAGTCAGAATCAAATCTTGCAAAACCACATTTCTCCCCTTCCTCTCAGAAACGACGATCAGCGCGTGAGTTGAGGGCTGTTGGGCAGGGGGACGGTGGGGGCGTTGGCTTCTCTCACCTTGTTCGCATCAACCACGAAATATTCGGTGTCGCCAAAGCAGCTTGTCGGGATGAACTTGTGTTGCTGGTATTGGAGTACGACGCGTTCGCCGGCGAGTGCGTTGACACGGCGTGCGGTGGCGTCGTCGGGGACGGTGAAGGTGAACTTTTCCGGGATCGCGCCGGGCATGGTGACCAGGGCCAGTTCGCCTTCCCAGGTTTTGCACAGCCAGCCTTTTTTGGAGAGTTTCTGCACATAGCCTGCGCGTTCGCCCTCGGAATAGGTCCAGTTCAGAGACAGCCAGGTCCATCCCATGAGCAGCAGGGTCAGCACGACAAACGTGACGATGACGTTACGCAGAAAGTTGGATTTCATGGGACAGCCCGGTGTTTGGATGGCGGCGCCAGTTTAGCAGCCCGGATCGTTTGGGTCTGGTCTTGAGTCAGGGTGGCATTACTCGATTGCATCAAAAATCTGCTGGCTTTTTGATACGTGAAACATTGCGAATCTGGATGCATATATTTTTGGTGTAAGCCCAGTGAGATCAATCATCGCGCGTCTGCTCTGCGCGTGCCAGTTCACGTAAACCATCCAGAACCACCGAGGACAGACCACGGTTCTCGGCCTTTGCGCGCGGTCTTGGCCCGTGCGTTCGCCCGCAGACCTTAACGCTTGGCGTCGGGCATAAACCTCAGCACATTGCCATTGATGCAATAACGCTTGTTGGTGGGGGCGGGGCCGTCGTCGAAGACGTGGCCGAGGTGGATGCCCGAGCTGGCGCTACGCACTTCGACGCGTTTCATGCCGAGTTGGGTGTCTTCGTGCAGGGTGATGGCGCCTTGTTGCGGGCTGAAAAAGCTGGGCCAGCCGGTGCCGCTTGCGTACTTGGTGTCGCTGCGAAACAGCGGCGCGCCGGAAATCGGGTCGATAAAGGTGCCGGGACGCTTTTCGTCGAGGTGCGATCCGGTAAAGGCGCGCTCGGTGCCTTGCTTAAAAGCGGTTTTTTGCTGGGTGGGGTGAGTAGCTGAAACTCCAGCCATTTCCAGAATTTTGCCGCGTTGCCGTCATAGCCGGTGTAGCGCGACACTTCTTTGCCTTGTTCAAACAGCACGATGGTGGGCGTGGCGAACAGCGCCTTGTCGAGCGTCCAGCCGGTGGGCACGTTGGGGTTGAGCGTGGTTTTAAGCGGCACGCCAGATTGCCAGATGTCCAAGTATGCGCATTCTTCGGCCTCGAACACGACCAGTTGGCGGCCGAATGCAAGCACTTTGCCGTCAAGCCGGGCGGATGCGGTCGACCCAGAACCGGGGTATTCACGCCCGTATCGCCCAGCCCGCAGTAGCCGTTCGGATTTTTTAAGATAGTCCTGGTGGTAGTCCTCGGCAGAGTTTTTCCATCAGAAACATCCCTGTCTAAGTTTTCAACATGTAATCGGAAAACAATCCAATCCAGCAGAAAGGCGCCGCCGCACGCCGGCATGAAAAAGCCCCGCAGTCTTTCGCCTGCGAGGCTATTTCGTCCACTCGTCAAACCTGCCTACGACGGGTGGCCTGACTGGTCAGCGCCGGATCATTCAGTCCCGATCGCGACCTTCGTGTCGGTCGTCATCGCGATCATGCTTATCCTTCGGGCACGGTGCGGTGATCATGATGGTGCGATCGACGCCGCTGTCGGGATGCTGCACGTTGATGTAGGCGACATTTGGCTTGAACTTGTCGAAATACAGGCCGGTGCTTTCGGCGCCAACGGTCGACAGGCTCGCCCACTTGCCGATGGATTCGGCCACACCGTCATTGTCCTCGTCCTTGGCAAACCAGACGTCCTCAATGCCACCAGGCTGGTCTTCGACGATGTACATGTTGCCGTCGGCGTCGATTGCGAGGTTGTCCGGGTTGGTGAAGATGCTGCCGACGGGCTGGCCGGTGGCCATGTCCTTGGTGTCGCGGCTGGCAAACAGCTTGACCGTATCGTTGCTCAGGTCGATCGAGAACACCTTGTGGT